>CAZKFP010000132.1:0-16120 GCA_964552085.1 uncultured Steroidobacteraceae bacterium | reverse complement strand
AAGGTTGAAGGAACGGACGCCGAGGCCGTCACGGCAGGCGAGGAGCGCGTGCGCCACGGCATCGGTGAAGGCCGGCTCGCGCTCGTCCATGCCGGGGCTGCCGACGACGAGCACCTCGCGCTCCTTCACCGGTGTCAGGTGGGCGAGGATCGCGACGCCGCCTCGATCGGCCGCCAGCCCGAGATCGCGGTGGAGCGCGACGAGATCGACCGCCAGGCCCGTCCCGTGGCTGCTCCTGTACGCGGTGGCGGCCCGACGAAAGCGCTCGGGGCCCGCGTAGTGAAGACCGGCGCCGAGGAAGGCCTGCGCGTGGCCGTGGACGATCGACCCGCCGGCGCGCCACAGGCAGTTCCAGGCGAGCAGGTAGTTCGCCGCCGCCGGGTCGGCCGCCCGGGCCAGCTCCGCCCACGAGCGTCCGGTGGCGAACAGGTCGGTGACGAGCTCGGCATCGAATGCGAGCGGGTCATGCGCGTCGAAGACGAGGACGGCGTGGTGCGCATCGGCCAGTGCGGCATTTGCGCCGCTCACCATGCGAGCTCCCCTGGCCCGGCCGTACGTGTGGGCCGGCGTCTCAGTCTCCGGCGAGCAGAACGGGCCGCCCGCGGCGGCCGCGATCTCCGCCTCGAGGTCGTCGCCAGGCGCCGGACCGTCCATCGGACGCCGCGCACGGAGCGGTGCGAACAGCGTCGCTTCGAGGGTCGCGAGGTTCGTGACCTTGATGACGGTCTGCTCGCGCACGGCATCCATGGAGCCGAACGTCCGCTCGAGCCACGGCTCGAGCTCGCGCGGCGGATCGGTCCGGCCCGTGACGACGCGGACGTCGAGCAGGCGGTCGGCGCGGGCGCGCGCCTCCGACCCCAGTCGGCCGATGCGTGCCGGAAGGTCGAGCAGGCTCGTCAGTCGGCCTCCCCGCGGATGATCGGACGGGGTTCGGGTAGGCTGGTCATCTGACCCGAGTCTAGCGAAGGAGATTGCACCGATGGCCGCCACACGAACCGCCACCGTGACCTGGACCGGGCCGCTCGCCACCGGATCGGGCACCGTCAGCGCCGGCAGCAGCATGCAGTTCACCGACCTCCCGGTGTCGTGGTCCTCGCGCACCGAGTCACCCGATGAGCGCACCTCGCCCGAGGAGCTCCTCGCCGCCGCCCACGCGTCCTGCTTCGCGATGGCGCTGTCGGGCGCCCTGGCGCGGGCTGGCACGCCACCCGACCACATGCACGTCTCCGCCGGCGTCACCTTCGACAAGGTCGGCGACGCCGGGACGGTCACCCGCTCCGAGCTCGACGTCGTCGGCACCGTGCACGGGATCGACGCGGCTGCTTTCGACGCGGCCGCGGCCGATGCGAAGGACACCTGCCCGATCTCGCGGGCGCTCGCCGGCAACGTCGAGCTCTCGATCTCCGCCGCGCTCGAGGACTACGAGCACGAGTAGCCAGCGGCACGGTGGCTGAAACTTCCCGGCGTCCCGGTGGCTCGTACTGAGTGAACGCCGCTTCTGCGGCACCACCAGCGACCAATGGGAGCCGACACGTGAACATCAACTCCAGCCTTCGTGGCATCACCCTGGCCGTCGGGGGCATGCTCGTCCTCGCCGGCGTGGCCCTCGCAACCGGCGGCAGCGGCGGCGGCACCGCCTCGGACGCGACGCCCAGCCCCTCGCCGATTGCCACGTTCGGCGCGGAACTGACCCAGAGCGCCTCCGCCGAAGCGACCCAATCGGCCACGCCGTCCGCGTCGGCATCGGCACAGGCCGGCTTCGTCGCCCCGAGCGCCAGCGCCTCGGCAGAGACCGGCTTCGTCGCCCCGAGCGCCTCAGCCTCACCGGCCGCCATGCTCGACGACCGCTCAGCGTCGCCGTCCGCTTCCTTCGACGACGATGACGACGACAGCTCGGGTCACGGCAACGCCGACGACGACGATGACGACGACGATGACGACGACGACGACAACGATGACGACGACAACGACAACTCGGGTCATGGCAGCGGCGACTGAGCGACCGAGTGACCGCCCGGATGTCGGAGACGACATGGCACGACGAGCGCGTGGATGACCACGCGCTCGTCGATGCCGTTCGTTCCGGCGACAGGCAGGCGTTCGGCCTGCTCGTCGAGCGTGAGACGGCGAGCGTCTACCGCGCCTGCCACCGGATCCTCGGCCGCCGACACGATGCCGAGGACGTGACGCAGGAGAGCTTCGTGGCGGCCTATCGAGCCATCGGCGGCTACCGCGGGGAAGGCTCCCTCCGGGGCTGGCTCATGAGGATCGCCACTCGTCGGGCGTTTCGCCACCTGGCGCAGCGCCGGCCGGAGGCCGAGCTGGATGTCGTCGCCGAGCCGATCCTGGCCGATGCGGCGGCCGATCCGAACCGGCTCGTCGTGGCCGCCGAGGCGCGTGCCGAGATCCGCGATGCCGTCGCGCACCTGCCGGACCCGTACCGGGAGGTCGTCGCGCTCCGGTTCTTCGGGGACCTCTCGCTGGCCGAGGTGGCCGAGGCGACCGGGCGTCCGATCAACACCGTGAAGACGCACCTGCGTCGCGGGCTCGAGCGGCTGCGACCTGTCGTCGCGGCGGAGGATCCTGACCGATGACCCGCCACCCATACGGACCGGACGAGCTCGATCGCGAGGACGCCGCGCTGGACCGCGTGGCGGAGCGCCTCGAGAGCTATGCCGCGCGGCGCTCGGCCGAGCCGTCCGTCGATCTCGCGGCGCGCATCATGGCGACGATCGACGATGAGCCGGCGCCGCGTGGCGGCTGGTGGGCGAGCGTCTCGGCCGGGCTTCGCGCCTGGCGCGCCCCCGCGAGGGCCCTTGCCGTCACGGCCATCCTCGTGGCCGCCGTCGTCGGGGCCATCGCGATCGGTGAGCTGGCCGAGCGGGCGCGCCAGGAGAACGTCGGCTCCTCCCCGAGCCCCGTGCCGTCGTCGCCCAGCCCCAGTCCGACGCTGACCCCGACGCCCTCGCCCTCGGCGTCACCGAGCCTGTCGCCGTCGCCGACTCCCGTACCCTCGCCGTCGGCCTCCGACGACGACGAGGTCGAGACGCCCGAGCCGAGCGAGTCCGACGACAGCGGGTCCGACAACAGCGGCTCGGGCAGCGGCAACTCCGGGAGCGGGTCAGGCGATGGCGACTAGGTCCAAGAGCGCGAGCTAGCCGCCTCCGACGATCCCGCCGCTGAGCTCCCAGACCTCGGCATGCGCCCCGGAGTCGTCGCGACCGCCGAAGAGCAGGACGCGGTCGCGATCGGTGTCGAAGATCATCTCTGCCCCGGCTCGCCCGCTCGGTCCCGCGACGTCCGCGCTGAGCGGCTCGGCGTCAGTGACCCCGTCGGCGAGCAGCCACAGGTCCGCGAGGAGGCTGCTGTCCACCGCCTGGCCGCCGAAGACGAGCGTCGCCCCGTCCAGCCGCGTCCGGGCGTACAGGTTGCGATGCGGCGGGACGTCGCCCTCGACCCGCGTCCAGGCATCGCCATCGAAGGTCCAGCGGTCGCCGATCGCGGTGGCGCCGGTCGTCTGGCCCGCGTAGAGGGCGAGCTCGCCGCCATCGGTCCACCAGCAGCCGTGCAGGCAGCGCTCGACCGGGCGCGCACCGGCGTCCGGCGTCTCATCGGTCCAGGTGTTCGACTCGAAGTCGAACGCGACGGTGTCGGAGAAGCGCACCTGGTCCGCGGTGAACCCGTGGCTGATCCAGAGTCGCCCCTCCGGGCCGATCGCGGCGCACGAGCCGTAGCGCGCGACCGGGAGGTCGCCGGTCGCCAGCAGCGCCCGCCACGTGCTCGAGTCGGGATCGAACGCCCACAGGTCGTTGAAAAAGGTCGGGCCGGCCTGGCCCGCGAAGATGACGAGACCGATGCCATCCACCCAGACCGCCTCGTGCCCGAAGCGCGCCGGCGGACCGCCGGGCGGCGATAGCTGAGACCAGGCGTCGGATGCCAGGTCGTACGTCCACAGGTCGGCGAAGACGGTTGAGCCACTGCGGCCGCCGAACAGGTAGGCGAGGCCGTCAGCCGGATCGATCGTCCAGGTGTGGTCCTCGCGAGCGGGCGGCCCCGGCGCGTCGATGAGCGCCCACGCGAGGGGGACCGGCGACGGGGTCGCGCTCGGGCTCGAGGACGATGGGGCGGCGCTCGCCGCCACCGAGGGCGTTGGTGCGGAGGTCGCCTCCGCCGTGGCGCCGGCGGACGAGGGCGCTGGCCCCTGCGTCGTGCAGCCGGCGATGAGCAGGGCGAGCACACCAGGGAGTGAGCGCCGCGTCACGTTCGACCTCCTCCGAAGGATACGTCCTGCCTCCTTTCCCATGGGTCAGCGTCGGAAGCGCTCGATGAGGTCGGCTGGCACCCGTGCCGGGCGCCCGTCGGCAGCGCGTACCCAGACCCAGTGCGTCAGCGCCTCGGTCATCAGCTGTCCATCCGCCTCTCGGTGGATCTCGGTTCGGCGCGTGCCGCGCACGCCGCCGATCTCCTGCGGCAGTGTCGTGACGAGGACGACGTCGCCGTAGCCGACGGGCCGGTGGTACGTCACGTGATGCTCGCGAACGACCCACACCCCTCCGTGGGCGAGCGACCAGTCGCGGCCGAAGCCGAGCGCCTCGACGTGATCGATCGCGACCTGCTCCACCCAGTTCAGGTAGACGGCGTTGTTGACATGGCCAACGACGTCGAGCTCGTACTGCCGGACGGGCCAGCGGACGGTGAAGCGCCAGGCGTCTGGCGGCTTGGGTGCCTCGGCCATGCGCACAGGATAGAGGCGGCGGATGAACTGGAGCGGGAGACGAGATTCGAACTCGCGACATCCACCTTGGGAAGGTGGCGCTCTGCCAGCTGAGCTACTCCCGCCGGACGGGCCGCGATCATACATCGGGCCCTTTCGCTCGGTCCACCGCGGACAAGAGCCGACGCCGGGGGGTTAGGTCCCGGCGTCGGATCGGTGCGTGCTGCGAGGTGTCAGCGGATGAGGGTCGCGCCTCCGCCCCCTCCGTGGCTCGGTGACGCGGTCACGGTGCTGACGGTCCCGGCCGCGAGGGCGGCGGTGAGGACGATGCTCGCCAGGCCGGCGGCGAGCCGTCGGGCGGTGATGAGCCGGTGCCCGTCGTGCGCGAACGGCCGGGACTCGTCTCGGTCCTTCTGGACCATCCGGATGCGAGCGGCGTGGGCGAGGCGCTCGTCATACGCCTGGTGCGCCATGTGAGCGGTGTGGTGGTTCGGGCCAAGCATCGGATCCTCCTTCGAGCCTCGTCGGCTCTCGTCTCGTCGGTGGCGGTGTCGTTGGCCCATATGCTCGTTCCGGCGGCACCGGGGGCGTGAGCACGGCGGCGACACGCGGCGCGTCAACGTGCCGATCGCTCGCCGGTCGGGTGCCTCACCGCACGGATGTCGGGCCGCGGACACGATCAGCCCTTGACTCCGCCGGTTGAATGGGGGGAGAGTTGCCCCTGTCCGTTCATCGGTCCTGCGCCCAAGGGGGACCCGCAAACGTGATCGACCAATCCCTGGCGATCGACAGCCTTCGCCGATGCGCGCTCTTCGCGCACGTGGACGACGACGGTCTGAGCACGATCGCGGGACAGATGCGGCGCCGTCGATTTCGGCGCAACGAGGTCATCTTCCACCAGGGCGACATCGGCGACTCGCTCCAGGTCGTGGCCACCGGCGGCGTGAAGATCGTCCTGCCGTCGACCGAGGGAGAGGAGGCGATCATCGCCAGCCTCAAGCCGGGGGATTTCTTCGGCGAGCTCGCGCTCTTCGACAGCTCGCCGCGCTCGACGACGGCCACCGCCCTCGAAGCGACCGAGACGCTGTCCCTGCCCCGCGACGAGTTCCTTCGCCTGCTCGACGCCGATCGGCGGCTGCTGCACGCGCTGCTCCACGCCCTCGCCGAGGAGCTGCGGCGCCTCACCGGTCACGTCGAGGAGCTTCACTTCCTGGATCTCGCCGGCCGGCTCTCGATGCGTCTCGTGCGGCTCGCGCGGACGGCTGATCCGGAGGCGAGCGGCCGTGCGGAGCTCGACTGGCCGTACACCCAGTCCGACCTCGCGGCGATGATCGGAGGGACGCGCCAGAGCGTGAACCGGCTGCTCAGCGGGCTCGTCGAGGACGGGCTGATCGGCATCGAACGGGACACGCTCGTCATCAACGACCTCGGCGCGCTCGAGCGCCACGGAAGCCGATGATCTGTCACGCAGCCGACACCCGGCTTGTCGCACGGCTGCTTCGGCGACGGGCACGGCCCCCGTAGGATGGTGCCAGTTGCGGTCCACGCTGCCAGTTAGGAGGCGAGAGTGGCCATGGACAAGTTTCGGCGGCGACCGCCGATGGAAGGGTTCTCCCGCCCGGGCTCGCTGGGCGGCGAGGCACACGACGATGATTCAGTGGAGGGTCACATCATGGACGAAGAGCGCACCCAGGACACCGACACCGAGGGTCACGCCAAGTGGCCGCGGGCCGATGACGATGCCGAGGGGCATGTGATGCGTCGCGCCGCCGAAGGCGACGACGACGAGGCCGAGGGCCACATCAAGTTCCCGCGCGCCGAGGAAGATGACGAGGCCGAGGGCCACATCAAGATGCCGCGCGCCGACGACGATGAGGACACCGAGGGTCACGCCAAGATCCGGTAGTCACACGCATGGCTGACGGATCGCAGGACGCCGCGATCGCCGCGCTCAGTGCGGCATCGCGGCGTTCCGCCGTGGGACGGCGACTCCAGGGCGACGTCGAGACGAAGCTCCTCCAGAGCATCGTCGACGCGACCGTCCGGCTGTTCGACGCCGAGGCGGCTTCGATCGCGCTCTTCGAGCCCGATCCGGACCGGCTCGAGTTTCGCGTCGCCGCCGGAGAGAAGGGAGCGGGAGCCGTCGGCCTCGCGGTGCCTCCCAGCCAGGGGATCGTGGGCTACGTGTACTCGACCGGCCAGCCCCTCGCCCTCTCGGATGTGGCAAACGATCCACGTTTCAACCGTGACGCCGCGGAGCAGACCGGCTACGTTCCGCGCTCCATTGCCGCGGCGCCCCTCTTCGATGAGCACGGCACGCTCGGGGTGCTGCAGGTGCTCGACAAGCACTCGTCGCCGACCTTCTCGCTGCGTGACATGGAGCTGCTCGGTGTCTTTGCCGGCCAGGCCACGGTCGCCATCGCGGCGGCGAAGGTGCAGCGGGACACTTCCCGGCTCCTCGCCCGCGTGCTGTCGGACATCGCGCCGGAGCTGAGCGCAGACGAGGTCGATGCGGTCGTCTCGTCGGCAACGGTCGGTCTCGACACCGACGAGGAGGCGCCGTTCTGGCGCGTCGTCGACCAGGTGGCCCGCCTGCGCGGCCTGACCGATCGCGAGATGTCGCTCGTGTCCGATATCCTGGAGGTGGTGGCGAGCCACGCGCAGCGCTCGCAGCGCGGCCGCATCGGCGCATGACGTCGTCCGACCTGCCTGCCTGGTCGGAGCCCTTCGCGCAGCCGCGTCGTGACCTTCGACGTAGCCTGCGCCTGCGCGGGGTGACCCGCGAGTGGGCCTGGGGCGGGGCGACCGGCGCGGGCGTGCGCGTCGGGATCATCGACTCGGGTCTCGAGAACGACCATCCGGCGCTGCTCGGGCGCGTCGTCGAGAACGTGACGGTCGAGATGGGCGACGACGGCCCGACCGTCGTCGCCGACGGCCCCGTCGACATGTTCGGCCACGGCACCGCCTGCGGCGGGATCATCCTCTCGATGGCGCCGGAGGTCGAGCTCGTCTCGATTCGCGTGCTCGGCGCCGACCTGCGGGGCAAGGGGACCGCCTTCGCCGCCGGCCTCGAGTGGGCGATCGAGCAGGGCCTCCACGTCTGCAACCTGAGCCTCTCGTCGAAGAGCGAGTCGCTATACCCGATCTTCCACGACCTCGCCGACCGCGCCTACTTCCAGTCCATGGCGCTCGTCAGCGCCGCAAACAACGTCCCGGCTCCCAGCTACCCGTCGCTCTTCAGCTCGGTCTTCTCGGTGGCCGCGCATGCCGAGCCCGACCCGTGGCGCGTCTACTACAACCCGGCTCCGCCGGTGGAGTTCGGGGCCTGGGGCGTCGACGTGCCGATCGCCTGGAAGGACGGCGGCTCGACGGTCGCCACCGGGAACAGCTTCGCCGCGCCGCACATCGCCGGCCTCGTGGCGCTCATCCTGTCGAAGCACCCGGGGCTCAGCCCGTTCGAGGTGAAGGCCATCCTGGCCAGCGTTGCCGACAACCCCGGCCGGCGGCGGCCTCGGCCTCGCCGGCAGCCGATCCCGTGAGCCTCGCTCGCACGTACGTCGACCTCATGCGCCGCAGGCCGGCGCTGGCGCGGCTGCTCGCGGGCGAGTTCATCTCCGGCATCGGCGACTGGCTCTACCTCGTCGCCGTGCTCGTCGTCGTCTACGCCGACAGCAGCTCGGCGGTGCTGCTCGGGATCGTGGGGGCCGCTCGGATCCTGCCCTACGTCCTGCTCTCCGTCCCCGCCGGCATCGTCGCGGACCGATTCGATCGGCGCATGGTGCTGCTCGTCACCGACGTCGCGCGCGGCGTCCTCATGCTCGGCCTCGTGGCGGCGGTCATCCTCGACGCCCCGACCCTCGTCATCGTCGCCATCTCGATCCTGGCCGCCTGCTTCTCGACCTTCTTCAACCCGGCGATCGCGGCCCTCATCCCGACGCTCGTCGACGAGCGCGACCTCGGCGTGGCGAACAGCGCCTGGGCGACGCTCGACAACCTTGCCTTCATCATCGGTCCGGCACTCGCGGGCATCCTCCTGGCCACCGGCGGCCTGGAGATCGCGTTCCTCCTGAACGCGATCTCTTTCGCGGTGGTGGCCGTCGTCCTGTGGCACCTCCCGGCGCAGCGCGCGGCCACCCCCGACGAGGCAGCCGAGGATGGGCCGGCCCCGGCGGCGACGGGATGGCGCGAGCTCGTCCGCCCCCTCGCCGGACCGTTCCTGCTCGACTCGGCGAGCAGCCTCGTCGGTGGAGGCATCGGCGTCCTGACGGTCGTCATCGCCATCGACGTCCTGGGCGCCGGTGAGGCCGGCACCGGCTACCTGAACGCGGCGATCGGGGTGGGCGGAGTCGTCGCGGGCATCGCCGGCGGCGCCCTGCTGGTGCGACGCCTGAGCGTTCCGCTCCTGCTCGGGGGCATCGCCGCCGGCGCCGGGCTCGCGTGGCTCGGGCTCACCGGCGACCTGCCGACCGCCATGCTCGCCATCGGCGTCGCGATCTCCGGCATGTTCCTGCTCGACGTCGTCAGCACCACCCTCGTTCAGCGCGCGGTGCCCGACGCGTTGCGCGGCAGGGCGATCGGCACGCTCCAGACCAGCTCGTCGGTCCTCTATGCGCTCGGCGCCTTCTCGATGCCGCTGCTGGCGGCTGTTGTCGGCATCCCCGCGGTCCTCATCGGCGGCGGGATCGTGATGGTCGTGGGAGCCGTGCTCGCGCTTCTGCTGAGCGAGCGGGCCGCCGACGATCCGGCCGGCGCCGATGCGGTGCGCGTCCGCCTCCTCGACCAGCCGATCTTCGCGGGCCTGCCACCGGGCCGCCTCGAGGGCGCGGCTCGCCGGCTCGTGGCCGTGCCGGTCGAGGCCGGCGAGGTCATCGTGCGCCAGGGACACGCCGCCGACCGCTTCTACGTCATCGACTCCGGGCAGGTCCGCGTGACGCAGGCGACCGACGGCGAGGAGCGCGCCCTGCGGGAGCTCGGTCCGGGCGATTTCTTCGGCGAGATCGGGCTGCTGCGCGGCATCCCGCGCACGGCGACGGTGACGGCGACGACGCCCGGCGTCCTGTACGCGCTCGACGCCGACGCGTTCGGCGAGCTCGTCGGGTCGGGCCCGGGCCTGGGCAGCCGCCTGCTCGACCTCTATCGCGGTGCGGCCTCACGCTGACCCGTCGGCAAGGGCGCGCAGCGCGTCACTCGCCCGATCGCGCCAGGGCGGGTAGTGCGCGAGGGCGATCGTCTCGACATCGAGCTCGGCCAGGCGGCCCAGGGTCGCCCTCGCGCAGCCGATGTCGTGGCTGAAGAACGTGCTGGCGTACGTGAGCCGGCCGCGGATGACCTGGAGCACGTCGCCGCTGAACAGGAGGCGGTGCCGTTCGGCGTACAGGCACACGCTGCCCGGCGTGTGGCCCGGGGTATGGATCACGCGCAGGCCGCCGAGCACCGGAATGACGTCGCCCTCCTCGATCGGACGAAGGCGCGCCGGCGTCGGTGTCAGGTAGTCGAGCAGGCGGTTGCGACGCGCCACGCCGCCATCGGTCCGTCGCAGGGCCTGGCGCAGCCCGATCGCCAGCCCGGCGATGTCGGCCGGGTGCATGAGCACCTCGACGTCCGATCGGCCGCGCAGCAGCCGAGGGATGCCGCCCACGTGGTCGAGATGCCCGTGGGTGCAGACGATCCGCTCGATCTCCGAAGGGCTGCGGCCGATCCTGCGGATGCGCCGCTCGACCGGCCAGCGCGACCACGGCATGCCGGCGTCGACGAGCGTCAGCGGGCGGTCGGGCTCGGCGATGATGAACGTGTCGACCCCGATCCGGCGGACGTGGTGCACCTCCGGCGGGATCCCGGCGCTCATCCGGCGAGGTCACCGGTCAGCAGCCGCCGGTACGAGTCGTAGCGCGCCTCCGACACGAGGCCGGCCTGGACGGCGGCGCGCAGACCGCAGCGCGGCTCGTGCAGGTGCGTGCAGTCGTTGAACGCGCAGGCGCCGAGGTGCTCGCGGAACTCCCGGAAGCACCACGCCAGCTCGGTCGGCGGGACCTGCCACAGCCCGAGCTCGCGGATACCGGGCGTGTCGGCGACGTATCCGCCGGCGGGGCCCTCGAGCGGGTGGAGCTCGGCGTGCGTCGTCGTGTGCTTGCCCCTGCCGCTCTCGGCCGCGGACACCTCCCCGGTCATGAGCTGCAGCCCGGGCTGCAGGGCGTTGAGCAGGGTCGACTTCCCGACGCCGGACGGCCCGGTCACGATCGAGAGCCTGCCGGCCAGGCGCGAGCGCAGCTCCTCGACGCCGATGTCGGCCTTCGCGCTGGCGTAGACGACGTCGTAGCCGATGCGCTCGTATGGCCCGAACAGCTCACGCGCCGCCTCCGCCCCGACGAGGTCGACCTTGTTGCCGACGACGAGCACCGGGACCTCGTTGTACTCGGCCATGACGAGGAAGCGATCGATGAGCCTCGGGTTCGGCGGCGGGCGATCGCAGGCGAAGACGAGCGCGACGAGATCGGGGTTGGCGACGATGATGTCCTCGCGCCACGAGCCGCGAGGGCCCGGCTGGCGGCGGCTGAAGCGTCGCTCGCGCGGTTCGACCGATGCGATGGCCCCCGTCCCGTCCGGCAGGCGTTCGACGACGACCCGGTCGCCGATGACGGCGAGGTCCGACGCCTGGCGCTCCTTCTTGAGCAGGCCGCGGAGCCGAGCCTCGACGAGGTCTCCCTCGTCGGTGGCGATCGTGTAGAAGCCGGAGCGCGCGCGCAGGACGAGCCCTCGCGTCATGCTCATCCGAGCGCCCCGACGAGGTGGCCGTACATCGTCTCCTCGCGCCGCGGCACCTGCGGCCCGTGCGCCATGTGCCCCTCCCACGCCTCGAGCTCCTCGATGCCGAGCCCGCGCAGCCAGCGAGTGCCCGTCGAATTTCCGCTCGGGAGGTTGAGCCCGAACCGCTCGATCTGCGGGACGCGGCGGAAGGCTTCGGCCACGAGCGAGGCCGCCTCGGCCGGCGTGTCGGCCAGGACCGGCCCGAGCCGCGCGCCGTCGGGGCGCAGCCAAGCGAACCCGGCGATCGTTCCGCCCCGCCGGGCGACGAGGAGCGGTCGCTCCGCATCATTCGCCATCATGCCGAGCAGCCGGCGCCGATCCCCTCCGAAGCGGGGCGTGTCATACGCCACGAGCTCTTCGAGGTCGCCGCCCTCGGTGATCTCGACGGACGGGTCGACCTTCAGCGGCGTTGATCGCGGCAGCATGGCCCGCAGCATCGGAGCGGTGAGCGCGAAGCCGTGCCGCGCGTAGAGCGGCCGGCCGGACTCCGTGGCGAAGAGCTCGAGGCGCGTGCAGCCGCGCTCGTCGAGAAAGGCACGGATGCCGTCCAGGATCGCGGTCCCCACGCCCCGACGCCGCTGCTCGGCAGCTACGATCATGTTGCCAACCCAGCCGAGCGCGCCGTACGACATGCCCGATCCGACGCCGCAGATCTCGTCCCGCGCGTCGACGACGACGAGGCAGCGCGCCTCCGGCGGCTCGATCACCGCTCGGAGAGCCCAGTCGTGCACGGCCCACTCCACCGACTCGCGCAGCGCGACGATCGACGGCAGGTCGGGCTCGCCCGCCACGCGCATGCGAAGGTCGTCCGGGAGCGGCATCTCGTGGGAGTCTAGCCGCGCCGGTAGCATGGGCGCGTGAGCACGATGGAGCGCGCCGGCGTGCTGCTCGTCGGCGGGGGCGTCGCCTCCGCGCGATGCGCCCGCGCGCTTCGACGCCATGGCTTCGAAGGCACGATCGTGCTCGTCGCCGCGGAGGCCGTGCCGCCCTACAACCGTCCGCCGCTCAGCAAGGAGCTGCTGCGCGACGACCTGCCCGACGAGCTCGTGCTGGCCGAGGCGCCGGGCTGGTACGAGCGGCGCGGGGTCGACCTGCGGACCGGTGCGACGGTCGTCGAGCTCGACGCGGGGGAGCGGACCGTGCGGCTTGACGACGGTACGTCGATCGCCTTCGAGCGCTGCCTGCTCGCGACCGGTGCCGCACCGCGCGAGCTGCCGGTCCCGGGGGGCGAGGATGCCTTGCTGCTGCGCACGCTGGCGGACGCCCGGCACTTGCGCTCCGCGGCCGTGCAGGCGGGTGCCGCGGCGCCGGTCACGGTCGTCGGCGGTGGCTTCATCGGCGTCGAGGTCGCCTCCGCGCTGGCGGCGCTCGGGCTCGCGCCGACGATCGTTGAGATGACGGGCCGGCTCTGGGGCGGGGCGCTCGGATCGGAGCTCGCCGCCTGGGGCACGGCCCGGCTGGCGGCGGTCGGGGTCACAGTTCGAGCCGGATCCGTCACGCGGCTCGATGCCGGCTCGGCATGGATCGGCGACGAGCGGCTGCCGCACGCCTTCGCGCTCGCTGGCATCGGCGTCGTCCCGAGGGTCGAGCTGGCGCAGTCGGCAGGCCTCGAGGTCGCCGACGGCATCGTCGTCGATTCCGCGCAACGTACGAGCCACGCGTCGATCTGGTCCGCCGGGGACGTGGCGCGCGCGGGGCCGCGGCGCATCGAGCACTGGCATGCGGCGCGGGAGGCGGGCGAGCGCGCCGGGCTCTCGATGCTCGGGCTCCCACCCACACCCCATCGCGTGCCATGGGTATTCTCCGAGGTCGGCGGCGTGGCGCTCGACGTCATCGGCGCCGCCGAAACCTGGGACGAGGAGCGCTGGGTGGCCGGGGACTCGGTCCTCGCCTTCCTGGACGGATCGCGCGTCGTCCAGCTGGCGGTCATCGGCTCAGCTCTCGAGCCCGAACGCGGGCGAGCGATCGTCGAGGCCGAGGCCTCCATCGCCGCGCTGGAGGCAGAGCTCGCCAGGGGATGACCATTACCTCCCTCCAGGTGGACGCTCGGGCAGCGCGCGCGGGGGCGGTGCTCTGGTAGCCTCGCCTTGTTCACGCCGCAGGGGTCCCGACCATTGCCGTCTCAGCCGTTCCGAGCGCGGATCCTGCGCCTTGCCGTAAGCCTGATCCTCCTCGCAGGCATCGCGCCCCCGGCGCGCGTGGCCGCCGCGGACGATCGCCTGCCCGACCTTCGAATCGCGACGCTGACAGATTTCCGCACCGAGCACTCCGGCGGTCAGCGACGCCTGCGGTTCACGACCATCGCGACGAACGAGGGTGCCGGGCCGCTCGAGGCGCGCGGGACGCGCGCCAACCTGAACGAGCCGCACATGCGCACCCAGCAGGCGATCTACGACACGGCCGGGGGAGTCCGGTTGGTCGAGAGCCGTGCCCTCATGGAGTACGCCGCCGACGGCCACGACCATTGGCACATCCAGGGCCTGATGCTCTACCAGATGTGGTCCGATGACGGCGTCACGCGTCGGGGCACGAAGGTCGGCTTCTGCTTCCTGGACAGCATGTCCTTCGGGTCAACGCAGGGACGGGCGTACTTCGGGCATATGTGCGGCGATCGAGGCGACCTCACCAACCGGATGGGGATATCGCCGGGCTGGGGCGACCACTATCCGTGGAATTTCGCGTACCAGTGGATCGACATCACCGCGATCCCGCCGGGCGACTACACGGTTCAGGTCGTGGCCGACGAGGCGAACTGGTACGTCGAGTCGAACGAGGGGAACAACTGCGCCTGGGCGCGTGTGACGATCGCGGCCAACGACGGCCCGGTCGCCGTCCACGCGGCGGATCGATCGTGCCTGGCGCAGCCTGCCTCGACCGCCAGGGTCGAGCGGCAGTACGGCAACAATCGCCACGAGACGGCGGCCGCGGTCTCGGAGGACGTCTTCGCACCGGGCGTGCCGATCGCGTACGTGACGACCGGGGCGAACTTCCCCGATGCCCTGGCCGCCGGCGCCGCGGCAGGCTTTCAGGGCGGGCCGGTCATCCTCGTCGAGAGCAACCGCCTGCCGGCGCTCGCCACGACCGAGCTCGAGCGGCTCAACCCGCACCGGATCGTCGTCGTGGGCGGTCCGGCGGTCGTGTCCGACTACCTGGCCGGTCTCATCGGGCGCTACCAGACCGGCGGCGGGCTGACCCGCGTCTTCGGCGCCGATCGCTACGCCACCGCGGCCGCCGTCTCGGCCCAGGCGTTCCCCACCCCGGTGTCTACGGCCTACGTCGCGAGCGGCGCGACCTGGCCCGACGCGCTCGCCGCCGTGCCGCAGGCCGCGCGGGCCGGAGGCCCCGTACTGCTCACGCGGCCGACGAGCCTGCCCGACTCGATCAAGACTGAGCTGACCCGGCTGCAGCCGAATCGGATCGTCGTCGTCGGCGGCAGCGGGGCGGTTTCCGACGCGGTCATGGCCGAGCTGAGCGGCTACCAGCACGGCGGCGGCGTCTCGCGGCTCGCCGGGGCGGACCGATACGGGACCGCCGCGGCCATCTCGGCGGCGCACCATCCCGCAGGCGCGCCCGTCGTCTACGTGGCGACCGGCCAGAACTTCCCAGATGCCCTCGCCGCCGGTCCGGCGGCCGCGGTGCGCGGAGCGCCGACGATCCTCGTCGGTACGAGCACGATGCCGCCGAGCAGCGGCAACGAGCTGTATCGGCTCAATCCGCCGCGGATCGTCCTCCTCGGTGGGCCGGGGGTCGTGTCGATGGGCGTGCAGAACGCGCTCCTGCCGTACACGACGCCGCACTGAGGGCCCGCCCGCCTGTTGACCGAAGGCGGCGCCTGCAGGACAATGAGGGCCAACACCGACTAAATCGGTCGGGATTCGCTCCGCGAGGCTGTCCCGACCCGAGTCCGAGGAGCATATGGCCCTTCCGAACCCGGCCCTGACGAAGATCCCCGAGTCGTACAAGTACGGCTGGCACGACGCTGAACAGCCTCGAACGACGTTCGAGAAGGGCATCAGCGCCGACGTCGTGGCGGAGATCAGCCGCATCAAGGACGAGCCGAAGTGGATGACCGACCTGCGCCTCAAGGCGTATCGGCACTTCGACGCCCGTCCGATGCCGAAGTGGGGCGCGGACCTGTCCGGCATCGACTTCGACGACATCTACTACTACGTCACGGGCAGCTCCGACGGGGCGGCCCAGTCGTGGGATGACGTGCCTGACTACATCCGGCGCACGTACGACAAGCTGGGCATCCCGGAGGCGGAGAAGAAGTATCTCGCCGGCGTCGGCGGCCAGTACGACTCCGAGGTCATCTACCACAACATCCGCGAGGACCTCGAGAAGCAGGGCGTCATCTTCATGGGCACCGACCAGGCGCTCAAGGAGCATCCCGACCTCTTCCGCGAGCATTTCGGCACGGTCATCCCGGCGAACGACAACAAGCTCGCCGCGCTCAACACGGCCGTCTGGAGCGGTGGCAGCTTCATCTACGTGCCGAAGGGCGTGCACGTCGAGCTTCCGCTGCAGGCGTACTTCCGCATCAATACCCAGAACATGGGCCAGTTCGAGCGGACGCTCATCATCGCCGACGAGGGTTCGAGC
>CAZKFP010000131.1:0-6420 GCA_964552085.1 uncultured Steroidobacteraceae bacterium | reverse complement strand
CGTACGTCTTCGTCACCCACTTCTTGATGCCGGCGATCGCATCCTCGGGCGGCAGCACCCCGGAGAGATGGAAGAAGCAGGGCTGCATGACCGTGTTGATGCGATTCCCCATCCCGACCTCCGCGGCGACGGCATCCGCGTCGATGACCCACAGGTCGATCTCCTTCTCGACGAGATCGCGCTGCACGCTCGCGGGCAGGTGGTCCCAGACCTCGCCCGCGTCGTGTGGCGAGTTCAGCAGGAGGGTGGCACCGCGTCGGGCGTAGGCGAGCACGTCGGTCCGGGTGAGCAGGCCGAACTGGTGGCAAGCAACGAAGTCGGCATCGCCGATGAGATACGTCGAGCGGATCGGCTTCGGCCCGAAGCGCAGATGCGAGACCGTCACCGAGCCCGCCTTCTTCGAGTCGTAGACGAAGTACCCCTGGACGTGGAGGTCGGTCCCCTCCCCGATGATCTTGACCGATGCCTTGTTGGCGCCGACCGTGCCGTCGGATCCCAGGCCGATGAAGACCGCCTGGACCTCGCCATCGGGTCGCGGATACGTGAACGCGGGATCCATCGGCAGGCTGAGGTGAGTCACGTCGTCGTGGATGCCGACGGTGAAGTGGCGCTTCGGAAGCGACGCGTTCAGCTCGTCGAAGATCGGCTTGATCATCGATGGCGTCATCTCCTTCGAAGAGAGCCCGTAGCGGCCGCCGATCACCCGAGGGATGGTCGCGAATGGCGGCGTGGCGGCGTCCATCGCCTCGGCCAGCGTTGCGACGACCTCGAGATAGAGCGGTTCTCCCACCGCACCCGGCTCCTTCGTCCGGTCCAGCACGGCGAGGGCCTGCACCGTCGGCGGCACGGCGGCGATGAGCTCGGCCGCCGGGAAGGGCTGGAAGAGACGAATGCGGAGCAGCCCGACCCGCTCGCCCGCGGCGTTCAGCGCGTCGACGGTCTCCTCCACGGCGCCGGATGCCGAGCCCATGACGATGACGACCCGCTCGGCGTCCGGCGCGCCGTGGTAGTCGACCAGGCCGTATCGGCGGCCGGTGCGCGAGGCGAACGCGTCCATGACCTCCTGGACGATGCCCGGGACGGCGAGGTGATACGGGTTGGCGGCCTCGCGAGCCTGGAAGAAGACGTCCGGGTTCTGTGCCGTGCCCCGCACGACGGGCGCCTCGGTGCTGAGGCCGCGCCGGCGGAAGGCGAGCACGTCGTCGTCGACGACGAGCGCGCGCAGGTCCTCGTCGGACAGGATCGCGATGCGGTTGATCTCGTGCGAGGTCCGGAACCCGTCGAAGAAGTGGAGGAACGGGACGCGCGACCGCAGCGTTGCGGCGTGGGAGATCGCCGCGAAGTCGTGGGCCTCCTGGACCGATCCGGCCGAGAGCATCGCCCAGCCCGTCGAGCGGGCGTGCATCACGTCGCTGTGATCGCCGAAGATCGAGAGCGCGTGGGTCGCGATCGTGCGGGCGGCGACATGGATGACCGCCGGCGTCAGCTCTCCGGCGATCTTGAACATGTTCGGGATCATCAACAGCAGGCCCTGCGACGCGGTGAACGTCGTCGCCATCGCCCC
The DNA here is from genome assembly GCA_964552085.1 of uncultured Steroidobacteraceae bacterium. Classification (GTDB taxonomy): domain Bacteria; phylum Chloroflexota; class Limnocylindria; order QHBO01; family QHBO01; genus JACDBZ01. The sequence goes on along the minus strand of CAZKFP010000131.1, from coordinate 4,856 downwards.
CTTCTGCAGGGCACCGTGCATGGCACCCGCGGCGCCGCCCTCGGACTGCATCTCGACGACGTCGGGCACCGTGCCCCACAGGTTCGGCCGTCCGGCGGCGGCCCAGTCGTCGGCGTGCTCGGCCATCCCGGAGGCGGGCGTGATCGGGTAGATCGAGATCACCTCGCTGAGCGCATACGCCACACGCGCGGCAGCCTCGTTCCCGTCGAGACACTCCCACCGTGATTCCATCGGGCCGATCTCCCTGCTCGCCGTCCGGGACGGCCGTGTCATGAGCGCGGCACAGTCGAGCGCAACCGCGCGTGTTCTACCCACAGGGTGGCGGCCGAGCGGTCTGCGCCATAGGGCCCACCGGCCCCGGGAACGGGGGCCGACCGGCCCGCCGCGATCCATGGTCCGGTTGACAGGGAGGCAGGACCAACCGACACTGGGCTCACTGCGGCACACCGATCCGCGTTCGGATCCGGGAGCGCAGACCATTCGATTCACGTCTATCGCGGCTGCACACCGCCCGGCTCGACCGACTCTCCGGTCAGCGTCTCTGGTCTCGCCGGGCCGCCGCACCTTCGTATCCACTGCGCCTGACCGGGCCTGCTGCGGCAGGTGCGCCGTCCGTCAGGAGCATCATGTCCTTCGATCAGCTCGGGCTGCGTCCCGAACTCCTGCGCGCCGTGGCCGATTCCGGCTACGACACGCCCACCCCGATCCAGCGCGAGGCGATACCGGTCGTCCTCGCCGGTCGTGACCTCATGGCCGGCGCCCAGACCGGCACCGGTAAGACGGCCGCCTTCGTGCTGCCGATCCTCCAGCGCCTCCACGAGGCGCCGGCCGACGTCGATCGCCGCTCGGTCCGCGCCCTCATCCTCGTCCCGACGCGCGAGCTCGCCCTGCAGGTCGAGGAGAGCGTCCGGACGTACGGCACCCACGTTCCCCTGCGCTCGGTCACCGTCTACGGCGGCGCGAGCCTGCCCGACCAGGTCCGGGAGCTCGAGGCCGGCGCCGAGATCGTCGTCGCCACCCCCGGGCGGCTGCTCGACCTCGTCTGGCGCGGCACGATCGACTTCGGGTCGGTCGAGTTCCTCGTCCTCGACGAGGCCGATCGGATGCTCGACATGGGCTTCATCGACGACATCCGCACGATCATCTCGCTGCTCCCCGAGCAGCGGCAGAGCCTCCTGTTCTCGGCCACCTTCCCCGACAGCATCAAGCGCCTGACGAAGACGCTCATGCGCGACCCGGCGACCGTGCAGGTCACGCCGCGCAACTCCGCCACGGCGCTCGTCGAGCACGTCGTCCTGCGCGTCGAGGACGATCAGAAGCGCGCCGTCCTGAGCCGGCTCATCCGCGAGGGTCGCGTCGATTCGGGGCTCGTCTTCGTGCGCACGAAGCACGGTGCCGATCGGCTCGCGAACCAGCTCGACCGCGACGGGATCCGCGTCGGCTCCATCCACGGCAACAAGGCCCAGTCACAGCGCATCGAGGCGCTCGAGGACTTCAAGGCGGGCCGGGTCAAGATCCTCGTCGCCACCGAGGTCGCCGCCCGCGGCATCGACATCGACGCGCTGCCGCACGTCATCAACTACGACCTGCCCCGCTCGGCCGAGGACTACGTCCACCGCATCGGCCGCACCGGCCGCGCCGGCGCACCCGGAACCGCCATCTCGCTCGTCTCCGAGTCGGAGCTCCCCCAGCTCCACGAGATCGAGCAGCTGCTCGGCCGGCGCATCAGCGTCGAGGCGCCCCGCGCCGCCCCCGTCGGTCGACCGGACAGCGGAAACGGAAGCGGACGCCGCCCGGTGCACATCGCCCGCGGTCGCGGTCCCGGGTCGACGCGCCGCGCGTCGCCGATGCCGCAGCACGGGTCGCGTCGCGCTCCCGGCCGAGGCGCTCCGCCAGGCGGACGCCGGGCCGACTGGGTCAGCCTGCCGGGCGAGCGCAAGGGCGACCGCTAGCCGAGCGCCGAGGACGCGCTCCTAGCCGGCGCGAATCCTGGAACGAAGCTGGGTGACGGTGTCCGGCGCCGACTCGTGACCGATGACCAGCTCGACCGTGCGCCGGTGCGAGCCGACCTCGCGGCGCAGGACGCGCAGCTGGTCCGCCGGTGCCGCGCCTAGCAGCACCGCGTCCGGCAGGATCGATCGGTCCGCCAGCAGCCGGAGCGCGAGCCCCACGCGGCTCAGCGGCAGGGTGACCTCGATCCCCTCGTCGGTCGTATCGGCCGAGAGCGTCACGCCGAGCTCGCCGAGCCGGTCGTACGCGCGCCGCGCCCGCAGGGCGACGTCACTGGCCGTGCGCTCGTCGAGGCGCCAGAGGAGGACGGCGCGCGCGCCGACGCGGGCCATGCTCCCGACCGGGCGCCATTGCTCCGGCTTGAGGCCCCAGTCGCTGAGATAGCGTGGCTCGCGGTCCGCCTCGGGATCCTTCGGCGGCTTGGCGGCTCGGCCGATACGTCGTCGCGGCATGCGAGCACCGTACCTCGATCCGGTACCATCCGCCACCGCCGGACAGTACCGATGCGCCCCGTACCTCGGCCGCCAATCGGCCACCGCGCACCGAGCGGACATGCGAACGGACCGGCCGCGCGGGCCGGTCCGTGATCGCGTGTCGGGGACGGACGAGGGCTACTTGACCTCGACGGTGGCGCCGGCCTCCGCCAGCTTCTCCTTAGCCGCCTCGGCCTCCTCCTTCGTGACGCCCTCCTTGACAGCCTTCGGAGCGGCGTCGACGAGATCCTTCGCCTCCTTGAGGCCAAGGCCGGTGAGCTCGCGCACGGCCTTGATGACGAGGATCTTGTTCGGGCCGACGTCGGTCAGCAGCGCCTCGAACTCGGTCTGCTCCTCGGTCGCCGCGGCCGCGCCATCGCCGCCACCGCCGGCCGGGGCGGCGGCAGCCGCCACCGGGGCGGCGGCGGTCACGCCGTAGCGCTCCTCGAAGGCCTTGACCAGCTCGCTCAGCTCGAGGACGGTCATCGTGTCGATCGCCTCGAGGATCTGGTCCTTGTCCAGGGTCTTGGTCGCCATCGGTCTATGTCTCCTGTTCTCTTCTGCCCGGACGGCGTCAGGCCGCGTCGGGCGTCTGCTGCTGCTTCTTGTCGGCGACGGCGCTCAGCACGCCGGCCAGGTTTCGAATGTTCGCGGCCAGCACGCCGGCCATGGCGGTCAGGGGGGCCGCCATCCCGCCGGCGACCTTGCCGAGCAGGACGTCGCGCGGGGGGAGCGTCGCCAGGCGGGTCAGCTGCGACGCGTCGATCGCGGTGCTGCCGAGCATTCCGCCACGCACGCTCACGACGCGCGAGTAGGGCCGCAGGGCGTCGGCGAGCGCCTTCGCCATGGCCACCTCGTCGCCGTCGATCGTCGCGAGCGCGGTCGGACCGGTGAGCATCGCCTTGAGCTCAGTGCGGTCGGCCTCGTCGGCGGCGATCTTCAGGAGCCGGTTCTTCGCGACATGCAGCTGCACGCCACCGTCGCGCAGGGTCCTGCGAACCTGCTGCATCTCGGAGACCTTCAGCCCCCGGTAGTCGGCCACGGCCATCGCGCTGCTGGAGCGGAGCATCTCCGCCAGCTCGGCGACGGCCTGGCGCTTCGTCTCGGTCGGCATCGGTCTGTCTCGTTTCCTCCTGGCATGCAAGAACGGCGGCTCTGCGTGCACGCGCGACACGAGAAACCGCCGTCATGGCGAGTTCGATTCGTGCCTGCGCGTGCTGCGGCGTCTCTCGTGCGCCGGCGATTGGTCCGGGAATCTCACCCGGAACGCATCGCGGTCTTCGGCTCTTCAGTTCGTTCGAGCGTGCATCGTAGCCGATGGACGCCCAGGTGTCTTTCCTAGGCGTTGGCCAGGGCGAGCGCCGAGGGGATGTCGACCCGCACGCCGGGCCCCATCGTCGGGGCCAGGGTCAGGGTCCGCATGTACGTGCCCTTCGCGCCGGACGGCTTCGCGCGCTGGATCGCGTCGACAAGGGTCGCCACGTTCGCCGCCAGCTGCTCGGGCGTGAAGCTCGCGCGGCCGACCGGGACGTGGACGATGCCGGCGCGATCGACCTTGAACTCGATTCGACCCGACTTCACTTCGCCGACGGCGCGCTCGATGTCGAACGTGACCGTGCCCGACTTCGGGTTCGGCATCAGGCCGCGCGGGCCGAGCTTCTTCCCGAGGCGGCCGACGGTGCCCATCATGTCGGGCGTCGCGATCGCCACGTCGAACTCGAACCAGCCGGCGTCGATCTTCTTGACGAGGTCGTCGCCGCCGACGTCATCCGCCCCGGCGCGCAGCGCCTCCTGGGCCTTCTCGCCCTGGGCGAAGACGATGACGCGCGTCGTCCGGCCGGTGCCGTGCGGGAGGACGACCGTCCCGCGCACGAGCTGGTCGGCATGACGAGGGTCGATCCCGAGGCGCAGGTGCGCCTCCACGGTGCCGTCGAACTTGCTGATCGAGAGCTTCGGAAGCAGCTCGGATGCCTCGGCGATCTCATATCGGCGCTCCGGCTCGACGAGCTTCGCGGCCTCGAGGTACTTCCTTCCGTGCTTCGGCATGTCAGGCCACCTCGATGCCCATCGAGCGCGCGGTGCCCTCGATGATCTTCATCGCCTGCTCGATGCTGTTCGCGTTCAGGTCCGGCATCTTCATCTCGGCGATCTCGCGCACCTGGGCGCGCGTGACGCGGCCGACCATCTCCTTGTTCGGGACCGATGAGCCGGTCTCGACGCCGGCGGCCTTCTTCAGCAGCGCGGCCGCCAGCGGGGCCTTCGTCACGAAGGTGAAGCTGCGGTCCTCGTAGACGGTGATCTCGGCCGGAACGACGTAGCCGCGCTGATCGGCGGTGCGCTCGTTGAAGGCCTTGATGAACTCCATGATGTTGA
>CAZKFP010000130.1:0-4887 GCA_964552085.1 uncultured Steroidobacteraceae bacterium | reverse complement strand
GGACGCGATGCGGGTCATGATCCTGTCCGCCACCGGGTCGGACGAGTAGCGGCCCGTGTTGCGGTGGCTGATGCGCGTCGCGAGCTCCTGGAATGCGACGTACGCCAGCCCACGCAGGACGTTGCCGCCGTCGTCGTGGTTGTAGGCGGTCTGGAGCTGGTTCATCCGGCCGCGCTCGAGCGCGATCGGGTCGATGTTGCGCGTCACGACGAGGTAGTCGCGCAGGACGATCGCGTGGCGGCCCTCCTCCGCGGTCCATCGGTTCACCCAGTTGATCCACGCCCCATCGCCGGCGCCGAACATCCGGTGGATCTCGCGGTGGTAGCTCGGCAGGTTGTCCTCCGTCAGGAGGTTGACCTCGAACGCGATCTGGGCCACACCGCTGATGCGAGGCTGGTCCGGCGTCCACGGCTCCTTGTCGTAGTCCCGCCCGAGCGAGTACGGAATGTAGTCGTGCGGGAACCACTCCTTCGCCATCGTGAGGTGGCGATTGAGGAATCGCTCGGCGGACGGCTCGAGCTCGGTGAGGATGTCGCGGGGAGGCGAGAAGGTGGGAACGGTCATCGTGGTGCTCTGGCGTGAAAAAGACGCGGCTGAGCCGTCATCGTCGCATGAAATGCGCCAGCACGTGCTGCGGACCCCTACGGATAGAGCCCGCGCAGGCTCGTCGCCTCGGCGACGCGCGCGACGGCGACCATCATCGCCGCGCTCCGCAGGTCGACCTGTTCCGCCGATGCCATGGCCTGCACGCCGGCCATCGCCTCGTCCATGATCCGGTCGAGCTCGCGCTGGATCTCGGCCTCCGTCCAGAAGAAGGCCTGCATGTCCTGCACCCACTCGAAGTAGCCGAGGACCGTGCCCCCCGCGGTGCAGAGGATGTCCGGGATGACCGTGATGCCGCGGTCGGCCAGGACGAGGTCCGCCGCCGGCGTCGTCCCGCCGTTCGCCACCTCGGCCACGATCCGGGCGCGGACCGCGTCGGCGTTCGCATCGGTGATCTCACCTTGCAGGCCGGCAAGGACGAGGATGTCGCAGTCGAGCGCGAAGAGGTCCGGCTTCGTCATCGGCTCCGTCTCCGGCAGCCCAACGATCGCGTCGTGCTCCCGCATCCACGTCGTCGCGCGCTCCACGTCGATGCCCGTCGGGTTCGCGACCGCCTCGCGGTCATCGGCCAGGCCGACGACCGTCATGCCGGCCTGCCCGAGCTCCTCGGCGACCGTCATGCCGACCCGCCCGAAGCCCTGGATCGCGACGCGTGCCCCATCGAGCGGCACACCCTGCTCGGCCGTCGTGGCGGCGATGCAGCGCAGCGCCCCACGCGCCGTGGCGCTGCGGCGGCCGAGGGTCCCGCCGATCCCCATCGGCTTGCCGGTCACCGATGCGGCAACCGTGTGGCCCTGGTGCATCGAGAGCGTGTCCATGATCCAGGCCATCGTCTGGGAACCCGTGTTCACGTCGGGCGAGGGAATGTCGCTGTCGGGGCCGAGCATGATGCCGATCTCGGTCGTGTAGCGCCGCGTCAGCCCCTGGCGCTCGTTCTCGCTCAGCCTGCGCGGGTCGACGCGCACGCCGCCCGCCGCGCCTCCGAACGGGATCTTCACGAGGGCCGCCTTCCACGTGTTCAGCATCGCGAGGGCGCGCACCTCGTCGAGGTCGAGGCGCGGGACGTAGCGGATGCCACCGCTCGTCGGCCCGCGGTTGATGTTGTGGTGGACGCGGAAGCCGGTGTACACCTCGACGTGCCCGTCGTCGTGGGTGACCGGAAAGTTGACCGTCAGCTCCCGTTTCGGGACGCGCAGGACCTTGTGCATGCCGGGATCGAGATGCAGCCGCTCGGCGGCGGCGTCGAGCTCACTCTGCGCGTTCGTCCAGATCCCGTTCGAGGTGGTTGGGCGGCGTGACGTGGTCATCGGTCCCTAGGCTACCCCGCCGCGGCAAGTGGCGCCGCGGTTCGACGGGCCGTGCTCAGTCGACGACCGCGGCGATCCAGTCGATGACCGATCCGGTGAAGCTGCTCGCGCCGCCCGAGCCCGCCCCGAGGACGTAGCGCACGCCGTCGGGACCGACGCCGGTGAGGATGAGCTCCCAGGTCGAGACGTCGATGCTGTCTGTCGTCACGATCGTGGCCCTGAGCATCGTCCCGTCGCGCTGCACCGGAGCCGTGGCGAACGGAGCCCGGTAGCGGTCGTCGAGGCGCCATGGCTCAACCGGATCCGAGTGCCAGGCCTCGGCGCGCAGGTCGCGCAGCCCGGCCAGGCTCGCCCGCGACTCGACCTCCCAGCGACCCTCGACCCCGCCCTCGGCCGAGCCCCATCCACTTCCGATGATGGCCTGTCCGTCGCCCTCCTCGGACCACCACGGCCCGACGAGCTCGATCCGGCGGTCCGGCTCGTGCGCCCCCTCGACGTCGATCGTCCCACCCTCGGCGCCCACGCTGCCGCCGGCGCTCAGGAGGATGCCGATCGGGATGAGCAGGAGCAGCCCGCCGATCACGACCCACGGGACGCCGGGTCGCCGGGGCAGCAGGTCGGGCCGATAGGCGCCTATGGCCACCGCGCCGGGCGCCAGCCCGATGGCGATGACGCTGGCCCAGTTCTGCGGTAACTCCATGAGCCAGACGAGGATGACGGCGGCCACCAGCGTGCCGGCAACGGCGACCCACGGCCGCACCTCGGACCGCAGGCGGTGGCTGTTGACGCTCGCGGCATCGGTCGCGGCGCGGCCGGCGAAGTAGAGAGCGACCGCGATCGCGAAGGCGGTCAGGGCGCTGTTCCACCCACCACTCGTGTTGATCTGGATGTCGATGGAGAGGAGGTGCCCGGCGAGCTGGGCCAATCCCGCCGCCAGGAAGAAGGCGACGATCAGGATGACCGACGCCCACAGGTAGCCATAGATCCACGGCCCGACGCTCGCCCGCATACCGGCGCCGGCACCGGCGAGCACCCGCCACGCCGACTGCTCCGGGCGCGCCAGCTCGCGCGCCAGGTCGGCAGGCGTGCCGAGGCGTGCCTGGGCGTCGGCCTCCGCCCGATCGGCCGGAATCCCGCGTGCGCGACGCTCGTCGGCGGCGTCGTCGAGGTGGGTGCCGATCTCCTCGAGGATCTCGGCCCGTCGCGCGGGCCGGAAGGGCAGGAGCCGCTCGAGCTCGGCGAGATAGCGGTCGCGCTCGTCGTCAGGCATCGGATCCCGCTCGCGCCATGCGCGTCACGCCGCCGGAGATCGTGTCCCATTCGCGCGACGCATCGGCAAAGAGTGTCACCCCAGTCGGGGTGATGGCGTAGTAGCGACGGCGCGGTCCTCGCTCGCTGGCGCGCCACGTGGCGGACAGCGCCCCGTCGCGCTCGAGCCGGTGGAGCGCGGGGTAGAGGGACCCCTCGCTCGGGGCGAACAGGTCCCCGCTGCGCTCGCGGATGCGCTGCGCGATCTCGTAGCCGTAGAGCTCGTTATCCCGCAGCACGCTGAGCACGAGGAGCGGCAGCGTGCCCTTGAGGAGGTCCAGCTTCGGCACTGGTCACCCACTACATCGAAGTCCGATGAACCAAGCATAGGCCCGCTGTCAACTGGCCACCGGTGGCAAGATGGTCGCATCCATTCCAGACCGATGCGCCGGCGCCTCGACGACGACCGACCGGCGTGTCCCGCACATCCGAGGAGGACCGCCGATGGCGCCCCGCGTCATGACTGTCTCCGGACCGATCCCACCCGACCGGCTCGGCTTCACGCTCCCGCACGAGCACACCGGGATCGCCCTCTGGCACAACGAGCAGCGCTCGGACTACTGGGAGCTCACCCCCGACGAAGACCTCCTGACCGAGGAGCTGAACGAGCTCCGGCGGCGCGGCGGCGCCACCTTAGTCGACCTCACGCTCGACGGGGTCGGGCGCGATCCGCATCGGCTCCGGCGGCTTGCCAGCGCCACCGGGCTGAACATCGTGATGGGAGCCGGCTGGTATCGGGGTGCGTACTACCCGGCCGAGGCGCTGATCGACCGTCGCAGCGTCGACGACCTGGCGGAGCAGATCATCGGGGAGTTCGAGCACGGTGTGGGCGACACCGGCATCCGGCCGGGGATCATCGGCGAGATCGGGACCGACAAGCCCTGGGTCAGCCCTTCCGAAGAACGCGTGCATCGCGCAGCGGCGCGCGCGTCGCTGGCGACCGGGATGGCGATCACGACCCACGGCGTCCAGTCCGCCGTCGGTCTGGTCCAGCTGAAGGTGTTCACCGAGGAGGGCGTCGACCCCGCGCGCGTCGTCATCGGCCATGCCGACTCGTACCACGACATCGACTTCTATCTCGAGGTGCTCGGCACCGGGGCGAACCTGCAGTTCGACTTCCTCGGGCACCGCTTCGGCGTCGAGGAGGCGCTGGAGCCGCGGCTGGTCGAGACGATCGTTGAGCTGCTCGAGCGCGGATTCGCGCCGCAGATCCTGCTCTCCCAGGACGTGTGCCACAACCGGCAGCTCAAGGCGAACGGCGGCTTCGGGTACGTCTACCTCCAGCAGCACTTCCTGCCGAGCCTGCGCACCGCCGCGGTCGGGGAGGGGGAGATCCGCACGATGACGATCGAGAATCCCGCGCGCATCCTCAGCATCGCGTAGGCGCACCTCCCTGATGCCAGAGTCGCGCGACCCGATCGCCGACCTGCGGCGGATCGCCTTCCTGCTGGAGGCCGCCCAGGAGCCGAGCTATCGCGTGCGCGCCTTCCGGACGGCGGCCGCGACGCTCACCGAGCTCGGCGCCGAGCAGGTCGCGCTTCGAGCGGAGAGTGGCGGGCTCCGCGTGCTGGACGGCATTGGCGAGGTCACCGAGCGCACGATCCTCGAGAGCCTGCGAGGCGAGGAGCCGGTTTACCTGCGACGGCTCGAGTCGACCGAAGGGAAACCG
>CAZKFP010000129.1:0-6022 GCA_964552085.1 uncultured Steroidobacteraceae bacterium | reverse complement strand
CTCGATCGACACGACCTCGTCGGCGAATCGTCCGGCGGCGTGGGCCGCGGCCCAGCGCTGCTGGGAGGCCAGCGCGAAGGCATCCTGGTCGGCCCGCGAGACACCGAGGCGCTCGACGACGTTCTCGGCCGTCTCGCCCATCGAGTACGGGTAGTAGGCATCGGCCAGTCGGGGGTTCGTGAAGCGCCAGCCGAGCGTCGTGTCGTGGACCGTCTGCTCGCCCCGCGGAAACGCGGCCGATGGCTTCGCCATGACGAACGGGGCGCGCGTCATCGATTCGACCCCGCCGGCGATGAAGACCTCACCGTCGCCGTACGCCACGGCGTGCGCGGCCGCGATGACGGCCTGCAGCCCGGACCCGCACAGGCGGTTGACCGTCTGGCCCGCAACCTCGATCGGCAGGCCCGCGAGCAGCGACGCCATGCGCCCGACGTTGCGGTTGTCCTCGCCCGCCTGGTTCGCGGCGCCGAGGATGACGTCGTCGACGCTCGCGGGATCCAGGCCGGTGCGCTCGACGAGCGCGCGGATGACGTGCGCTGCCATGTCGTCGGGCCGGACGTCCCGGAGCGCGCCGCCATAGCGGCCGAAGGGCGTGCGCAGGCCGTCGACGATAACGGGCGTGCGGGTGGGATCGGAGCTCATCGGACTCGATGCTACCCCGAGTCGCAGCACCGGGCGCGAACAGATCGCTGACGGCGCTCAGAAGCTGGGCGGCGTGATCACGAACAGGATGCGGGCGGTGTCCGGTCCCGGGTTCTCGTTTCGGTGTGGCAGACGGCTCGAGTATCGGATGGCATCACCGGTCTGCAACCGATGCTGCTCCGTCCCGACCCACAGGTCGAGCGTGCCCTCGAGCACGATGAGGCACTCCTCGTCCGACTCATGGCTGTACGACTCCGGCCCGGTGCCACCGCCGGGCTCCACGACCGACATGATGACCTGCAGCCGGCCGCCGCTCCCATCGGTCAGGAACTCGTCCCGCGCATGCAGCCCTGGATAGTTCACGACCCGCCGGTCCGTGGCACGCACGAGCTGCCCGGCCGGGCCGGCCTCGTCGAGCAGGACGCCGATCGATGTGCCGAGCGCCACGGCGATTCGACGCAGCGTTGCGATCGAAGGGCTCGCGATGTCGCGTTCCACCTGCGAGAGAAAGCTCTCGGTCACCCCGGCCGCCTCGGCGACCTGGCGCAGCGTCTTGCCGCGGCGACGGCGAACGACCCGCAGGCTCGCCCCGATCAGCGACTCCTCGTCAGCCATGCGCCCAGTCTAAAGCACAACTTCAGGTCCGCGCCTTGACGGACGCTCCAGCGCGACCATAGGATCGCGGGACTGTAGTACCGCTTCAGGACCTCGATGACCGATGCAGGCGACGCTCACACGCTCCCGGTCCCGGGGCTGCGCCGGAGCTGGTGGCTGCGCGAAGCCCTCGCCGCGGAGGGCGACCCGGCGCCGCTTCCCGCCCTGGTGGGCGGCGTCGAGTGCGACGTGGCGATCGTCGGCGGCGGCTACACCGGACTGTGGACCGCCTACGAGCTGACCGAGCGGGCGCCCGGCGCCCGCATCGTGCTCCTCGAGCAGGACATCTGCGGAGGCGGACCGAGCGGCCGGAACGGTGGCTTCGTTCACGGCTGGTGGGATCAGCTCCCGCTCCTGGCGGACCTGCACGGCGACGAGCGGGCGCTCGAGGCGGTCCGTGCCTCCGACACTGCCGTCGACCAGATCGGCGAGTTCTGTGAGCGGCACTCGGTGGATGCCTGGTTCGTGCGCGGCGGCTACCTGCAGGCGAGCGCCTCGCCCGCGCAGGACGGCGACTGGGATCGCGCGGTCGCGGCGTGCCGCCGCCTCGGCGTCGAAGAGAGCTACCGGCCACTGAGCCCGGACGAGGTCCAGGCGCGCTGCGCCTCTCCGCGCTTCCGGGCGGGCGTCTACATGCCGAACGCGGCGACGGTCCAGCCCGCTCTCCTGGCGCGCGGGCTCCGGCGCGTCCTGCTCGAGCGCGGTGTCACGGTCCACGAGGGAACGTGCGTGACCCGCCTGCGGCCCGGCGCGCCGGTCGTACTCGAGACAGAGGCCGGATCGGTGCGGGCGCCGCAGGTCGTGCTCGCGATGAACGCCTGGGCCGCGGGCTGGCCCGGCTTCCGAACGCGCCTCCTGAGCTGGGCCAGCTACATCGTCCTCACCGAGCCGATCCCCGACCGCCTGCGTGAGATCGGCTGGACCGGCGGAGAGGCGGTGACCGACTCCCGCTTCACGCTCCACTACTTCAGGACGACGCGTGACGGGCGCATCGCCTGGGGCGCCGGCGTCGGTGAGGCCGGGTATGGCGGGCGCATCGACCACCGCTTCACGGGCGACCATCGCGCCGTGGCGCGCGCGGCTGCCGGGCTGCGGCACCTGTTCCCGATGCTCGCCGACGTGCGGCTCGACGACGCCTGGGGTGGACCGATCGACATCTCGTCCGACCGGCTGCCGGCGATCGGCTCGCGGCATGGCGGCCGCGTCCACTTCGCCCATGGCTACTCGGGCAACGGGGTCGGCCCGTCACGGCTGGCCGGACGGATCCTCGCGGCGCTCGTCGACGGTGGCGACGACCCCATCAGCCGTCTCGCCATCGTCGGCGCGCGCGCCCGGCACTTCCCACCGGAGCCATTCCGGTACGTGGGCGCGCGACTCATCCGCGAGGCGCTCGTGCGCCGGGACGAGGCCCAGGACCACGGGCGACGTCCGGGTCCGCTCGTGCGCCTCGTCACGCGGGTTCCGCGCTGGCTCGGCTACCGCTTCGGCCACTGACCGCACGCCGTCGGTATGAAGTCGTACTTCAGATCTTGACGCCACTCCGCACGAAGATTACGATCCGATCTTGAGCACCGCTTCTGGTGCGAGGCGCCCGGGCCGGGCGCGACAGGAGGGCGACCGAGCCATGCGCACCCCCCATCCCCGACGGGTCCCATCACTGCTCTTCGCGATCGGCCTTGCGCTCACGGCATGCGCCACCGATCGGGCTGGGCCAACCCAATCGGCCGCGCCCGAGCCGAACGAGCTCCTCGTCCTCGAATGGGGCGGATACGAGGCGGAGGACTTCTGGACCGACTTCAGGACCGCCAACCCTGACACCGAGATGACGTTCGAGTTCGGCGACACGGACGCGAACATCCTGGCCCTCATGCAGGGCGGCAGCCAGGCCGACATCGTCCACTTCTACACCGGCTGGCAGCAGTTCTACGTCGATGAGGGTCTCGTGCGCGAGATCGACACGAGCAAGCTCAGCAACTGGGACAAGGTGCCTTCGGAGTACCAGGCGCTGGGCCAGATCGACGGCAAGCAGTACTTCGTGCCGTGGGACTGGGGCTTCACCTCGATCCTCTACAACACCGACGAGGTGGACGAGGTCACGAGCTGGGATGCACTCTTCGACGAGGCGTACGCGGGCCACGTCTCGATGTGGAACGACGGTCCCGCCGCCGTCGCCGTGTCGGCCTACATCAACGGCTGGGACGAGACGAGCCTGACCGACGAGCAGCTTGCGCAGATCGAGGCCGACTGGATCGCCCAGAAGCCGCTCAACGCCTTCTACTGGTCGGGCGAGTACACGGACCTCTGCCCGGCGGTCCAGGACGGCACGGTCTGGGTCGCGTACGCCTGGCAGGGCTGCTACGCCACGGCCCTCGCGGCCGGCGACCCGGTCGCGTACGCCAACCCGGAGGAAGGCCGGAACTCCTGGGTCGGGCTGTACGGCATCAGCGCCGACACCGACAGCTACGAGCTGGCACTCGAGTTCCTCGACCTGAAGCTGGCTGAGGCGAGCTGCGGGAACGCCGTCTCGCTCTTCTACTACGGCTGCGCGAACGGCGACGTCATGGCCGCGATCGACGATCCGATTCTCATCGAGGCCTTCGGCATCGACGATCCAAGCATCCTCGAGTCGACGAACTTCACGCCGCTCGTGACCGAGGAGCAGCGCGAGGCGTGGACCGCGATGTGGGAGCGGGTGCAGGCAAACTGACGCCCGGGCGGGGCTGAAGCGAGCAAGCTGCGCGCATGCTCGGTCGTCGCGGCACGCTGAAGTTCCTGGTCGGGCCACCGTTTGTGTGGCTGGCCCTGTTCTTCCTCGTGCCGCTCGTCCTCATCGCTGCCTACAGCCTGCGCGCCGGTTCCGGGGCGATCGGTCCGTCGGAGCCGTGGGCGCCCTCGCTCGACCACTTCTCCGAAGTGCTCGGCACGCCCGCCTTCGTACGCCTGCTCGGTGTCTCCGTCCTCATGGCGCTCGTCATCGCCACGGGGGCAACCCTGCTCGCGTATCCGGTGGCCTACTTCCTGGCGTTCCGGGCCGGCCGCCGCGCCCCGCTCTTCCTGACCCTGCTCCTCGTCCCGTTCGCCGTCAGCTATCTGCTGCGGGTCATGGCCTGGAAGCTCATGCTCGGCCCGGAGGGCGGGATCAACTCGCTGCTGAGCACGCTGGGCCTGACCGGCGAGCCGATCGGCCTCCTGCTCTACAGCCGGCCGGCCGTCATCATCACGCTGATCTACATCTGGATCCCGTTCGCCGCGCTGCCGATCTACGCCGCCATGCAGCGGATCGATCGCAGCCAGCTCGAGGCCGCGGCGGACCTCGGGGCCGGGCCGTGGAGCCGCTTCTGGCGCGTGACAGTCCCGCTCAGCCTGCCCGGCGCCCTGCTCACCCTGTTCATGGTCTTCATCCCGACCGTCGGTGAGTACGTCACGCCGGCGCTCGTCGGGGGCACGGACGGAATCATGTACGGCAACATCATCGGCGGCTTCTTCACGCGGTCGGCGAACTGGCCGATGGGGTCGGCGATGGCGATGATCATGCTCGCCCTGACCCTGACCCTCGTTGTCGTCGGAGTGCGCGTCGTGAACATCCGGCGGGTGACCGCGTGACGGCCGTCGGCGTCGGGCGGACGCGCGTTCCGCTCGGTCCGTTCTTCGTCGGCATGCTCGTCCTGCTCTACCTGCCGATCGCCGTGCTCTTCGTCTTCTCGTTCAACGCCGGCACGACGCTCTCCTTCCCGCTCCGGGGCCTCACGTTCGACTGGTACGCCGCGGTCCTCGGCGACGCGGCGCTCCTGAGTGCGGCCCGCAACAGCCTCGTCGTCGGCGTTGCAGCGGCCACGATCGCGACGGTCATCGGCTGCCTCGTGGCCGTGGCGGTCCTGCGCTTCCGGTTCCGGGGACGCCGGCTGCTGCTCGCGTTGGCCGGGCTGCCCCTCGTCGTCCCCTTCGTCGTGATGGGCGTCGCATTCTTCCTCCTCTTCGTCGCGATCGACCTGCCTCGCTCGCTGCTGACGGTCGCGGTCGGCCACTCGGTCATCGCCACGCCGTACGCGACGCTCATCCTCATCGCGCGTCTCGGAGGGCTGGATCCCGCGCTCGAGGACGCATCGATGGACCTCGGGGCGACCTACCCCGCGACGTTGCGTCGGGTCGTCCTGCCGCTCATGGGACCGACGCTCGTGTCGGCCTGGCTGACCTGCTTCATTGTGTCGTTCGACGAGATCGCGCTGGCGATCTTCCTCGTCGGTGGGGATCCGACGTTCCCGGTCTTCCTGTACGGCCAGCTGCGGTTCGCGCAGCGGCTGCCGGTCCTCATCGCCATGGCCGTACTCCTCATGCTGGCGACCGTGGCGCTCGCGGTCATTGCCCTTCGCCTGCGGGCCCGTTCTGAATGAGTCAGCCGCCAACGGACCTCGACAACGTCGATGCGGCGCGCGGTCCGACGGCCGCGCAGGTCGCCGGCCTGACGCTCGCGGCGGCGCGTCGGATGATCGCGGCGGTCGAGTCGGTCGCCCGGGAGATCCGCGTCGCGCTCTCGGTCGCGATCGTCGACTCGGGGGACCAGCTCGTCGCGTTCGCGCGCATGGACGGGGCGGACCTCGTGTCCATCGGCCTGGCCCGCGACAAGGCGTTCAGTGCGCTCGTGAACCGGATGCCGACACGCGACCTCGCTCCACTCGTCGTCCCCGGAGCCGAGTTCTACGGGTACGACTCGCTCGAGGGCGGCCGG
>CAZKFP010000128.1:0-5017 GCA_964552085.1 uncultured Steroidobacteraceae bacterium | reverse complement strand
AGGCGGTGGAGGCGAAGCCAGCGCCCGCGAAGGCCGCGAAGGCCGATGCGACGGACAAGGCCGAGAAGCCGAAGCGCACGCGCAAGCCGGCGGCCGCGAAGGCCTCGGCCGGCGCGAAGGCCGATGCGACGGACAAGGCCGAGAAGCCGAAGCGCACGCGCAAGCCGGCGGCCGCGAAGGCCGAGTCCGAGGAGTAACCGATGGCACACAAGAAGGCTGGCTCATCCAGCAAGAACGGGCGCGACAGCGCCGGCAAGCGACTCGGCGTCAAGCGCGGTGACGGACAGCTCGTCCGGGCCGGGACGATCATCGTCCGCCAGCGCGGCAGCACGTTCCATCCGGGCGAGAACGTCGGGATGGGCAGGGACTACACGCTCTTCGCCACCGCCGACGGCAAGGTCCGATTCGTCCACGCCACCCGCAGCAGGAAGCGCGTCAGCATCGAGGCGGCCGAGTTCCCGTCCGCCTGACGCGCCGGAGCACGATTCCAATGAGAGCCGACATCCATCCAACCTTCCACCAGGCGCACGTACGCTGCGTCGGGTGCGGCAATACGTTCACCGTCGGATCGACCGCCGACTCGATCCAGGTCGAGGTCTGCAACAAGTGCCACCCGTTCTTCACCGGCACGCAGAACATCGTGGACACGGCGGGCCAGGTCGAGCGATTCCAGAAGCGCCTCGAGCGCTCGCTCCGCTGATCAGCCGATCGCGCCCGGCTCGCCGGACCCGGTGGCCGGCGCACCTGGCGCCCCACCTCCTCTTCCTCATCCCCGAGCTGCTCATCGCGGCGGGGCCGCTCGTCATCGGTGCCGTCACCGATGCCTCCGGGAGGCGCCGGTTCCGGATGCCCGACTTCTTCTACGGCGGGCAGGCCCTCATCGAGGGCGTGATGATGCGCGGACGCACGACGGTCGCGATGAGCGTCCGACCGCCATCGGGCGAGATCGTGACGATGGCCGAGCCGCTCCCGGCCGCGCTCTCGGCCGATCGGCGACTGATCAGGATCCCGTTCCTGCGCGGCATGTTCCTCCTGTACGAGACGCTCGTCATCGGGACCCGCATGCTCATGCGCTCGGCATCGATCGCGGCGGAGGGCGAGGACATCGAGCTCGGCAAGGGCGCGATCGCGCTGACGATGCTCTTCAGCCTCAGCTTTGCCATCGGCCTGTTCTTCGTCCTCCCGCTCTTCCTGTCGACCTTCGCCGAGGAGGCGACGAACAACGACTACCTGGCCAATGCCGTCGAGGGCGTCATCCGGCTCGCCATCTTCGTCGCCTACATCGCCGCCATCGGCCTCATGCCGGACATCAAGCGCGTGTTCGCCTACCACGGCGCCGAGCACAAGGCGATCAGCGCCTACGAGGCCGATCGGCCCCTCACGCCTGACGAGGTCGATGCGTTCGGGACCGCCCACACGCGCTGTGGCACGACGTTCATCCTCATCGTCGTCGTGATCAGCATCTTCTTCTTCAGCCTCGTGCCGCGGACTGACGTTCCCCTCTGGGCTCTCTTCCTGAGCCGGATCGTGCTCGTGCCCTTCATCGCCGCCGTCGCGTACGAGCTCGTGCGGTTCGGTGCCCGGCACTACGGCAGCGCGGTCGTGCGGGCGCTCTATGCGCCCGGTCTGTGGCTGCAGTCGCTGACGACCCGGCCCCCCGATCGCTCGATGCTCGAGGTGAGCATCGCCAGCCTGGAGTCGTGCCTCGCCTCGGACCGTGAGGCGGCCAGCGCCGCGAAGGCATGATCGACCGGCTCGCCGAGCTGGAAGCCCGTTATGAGGAGATCAGCCGCCAGCTCTCGATGCCCGAGGCGGCGTCGAACGCGTCGGCCTTCGCCGAGCTTGGACGGGAGCTGTCCCGCCTCGAGCCGATCGTGAGCGGACTGCGCGAGTGGCGCTCGACCCTGGCGGAGCTCGACGAGCTGCGGTCGATGGCCGGCGATCCCGACGAGGAGATGCGCGCCATGGCGCGCGAGGAAGGCGAGCGCCTGACCGCGCGCGCCGCGGAGCTCGAGGCCGACCTGCGCCGGCAGCTCGTGCCGCGCGACCCGAACGACGATCGCAACGTGATCGTGGAGGTGCGTGCCGGGACCGGCGGCGAGGAGGCCTCGCTCTTCGCGGCCGACCTCTACCGCATGTACGGCCGCTACGCCGAGCGGAGGCGCTGGAAGGTCGAGGTCATGACGAGCTCGGAGTCCGACGCGGGCGGCTTCAAGGAGATCATCGCCGAGGTGCGCGGTGACGGCGCGTACTCGCGGCTGAAGTTCGAGTCGGGGGTGCACCGCGTGCAGCGCGTGCCGTCGACCGAGACGCAGGGCCGGATCCATACCTCGACGGCGACGGTATCGGTGCTGCCGGAGGCGGACGAGGTCGAGCTGAAGATCGACGACAAGGACCTGCGCGTCGACGTGTATCGGTCGAGCGGCCCCGGCGGCCAGAGCGTCAACACGACGGACTCGGCCGTGCGGATCACGCACCTGCCGAGCGGCATGGTCGTCGCGATCCAGGACGAGAAGAGCCAGCACAAGAATCGCGCGAAGGCGATGAGCGTCCTGCGCGCCCGGCTGCTCGAGGCCGAGCAGGATCGGCAGGCCGCCGAGCGCGGCGAGGAGCGTCGGTCGCAGGTCGGCACCGGGGAGCGGTCGGAGAAGATCCGGACGTACAACTTCCCAGACGACCGGGTCACGGATCACCGGATCGGGCTCACCGTCCACAATCTGCCCGCCTTGCTCGAGGGCGACCTCGACCGGGTGATCGAGCCGCTCATCGGGGCCGACCAGCAGCGCCGCCTCGAGGACCTCGGTGACGATGCCTCTGCCTGACCGGACGATCGGCGACGCGCTGCTCGATGGAGCGCGGCGGCTGCGCGCGGCCGACTCGCCGACGGCGCGCCTGGACGCGGAGGTCCTGCTCGCCCACGTCGTGGGGAGCGACCGATCCTGGCTCCTGGCGCACTCCGACGAGCCGCTCGCCGCGATTGACGATTTCGAGGCGGCGCTCGCACGCCGAGCCGGCGGCGAGCCGGTGGCGTACATCCGCGGCTTCAAGGAGTGGCGCTCGCTCCGCATCCGGACCGACGCGCGCGCCCTCATCCCGCGGCCCGAGACCGAGCTCCTCGCGGAGACGGCGATCACGGAGATCGCCCGGCGCCTTGCGCGGGACGGCGCGCCGGTTGTCGCGTGGGAGGTCGCGACCGGATCCGGCGCGGTGGCGGTCCTCCTCGCCCTACGCTTCCGCCAGGCGCTGAGCCTCAACCGGCTGTCGCTCGTCGCCAGCGACGTGTCGCCCGACGCGCTCGAGCTCGCCGCGGAGAACCTCGCCGCCCACGGCGTCGAGCCGCTCGTGAGCCTCGCCTGCGCCGACCTGCTCGCCCCGGCCGGCGGGTCGCTGCCCGCGCCGGACGTCGTCGTCGCGAACCTGCCGTACGTGTCGAGCGACGAGGTCGACGCGCGCCGTGCATCGCTGGGCCACGAGCCGCGGATCGCGCTCGATGGCGGACCCGACGGGCTCGACCTCCTGCGTCGCCTCCTGTCCGACGTGACGCTGCGAGCCGCCCCAGGGGCGACCGTGCTCCTCGAGATCGGGGTCGGCCAGGTCGACGCCATCCGGGCCGTGTCGCCCGGCGGCGCGACGGTCTCGATCGTCGCCGACCTGGCCGGCCTGGACCGGGTCGTGCGCGTGCAGCTTCGATGACCGATCTGGTCGCCGCGACGCCGGAGGGGATCGCGCGCGCGGCCGAGCTCCTGCGCGAGGGCGCCGTCGTCGCGTTCCCGACCGACACGGTCTACGGCGTCGGGGTCGCCGCCTCGAATCCCGAGCGCACCGAGGCGCTCTTCGCCCTGAAGCGGCGGCCGGCCGAGAGGCAGATCCCGATGCTCGTGGCGGACCTCGACCAGGCCGTCGCCGCCGGGGCCGTCGCCGACGATCGCTCCCGCGCCCTTGCCGCCTCGCTCTGGCCCGGTGCGCTCACGATCGTGCTGCCCCTGGCCGGGGGTGGGAGCCAGGCGTACCGCGCGCCCGACCACCCGGTGGCCCTCGCGCTCGTGCGCGCGGCCGGTCCGCTGTACGCGACGAGCGCGAACATCTCCGGGGAGCCCGACACGCTCGGTGCCGACGAGGTGCAGATCGCCTTCGCCACGAGCCGCGAGGGACTCGCCGCGGTCGTCGACGGCGGCGCCGTGCCGGGCGGGGTGGCGTCGACCGTCATCGACTGCTCGGTCACGCCGGCGATTGTCCTTCGGCCCGGTCCGATCTCGCGGGATCAGCTGGCGACGATCGTCGAGGTCGCTTGACCGCCGGCGTATCCTGACGACCACGGCGCCGCCTGCGCCGAACCTCGATCTCGGCGCTCACGCCGCCGGCTCGCGAGGCAAAGGGGAACTCGCTTCCTCGGGCACCGATCTATCGTCTCGCCTTCGCGCGGGACGCCGGAGCGTGAGTCCGTCGCGTGCCGCGTCGAGCGAAGGATGTGAAGACGATGACGACCCAGAAGACGTTCAAGCGACGCGTCCGCGCGCGCGCTGCGAAGACCGGCGAGTCCTACGCGGCCGCCCGGTCGCAGGTGCTGCGGCCGCGCCAAGTGGAGCCGGACGCCAAGGCCCTGACTGGCACGTCGGACGAAGCCGTGCGACGGGGCTCGGGATGCCCGATCGCCGAGTGGCTCGAACTTCTCGATGCCTGGGGCGCGACCGAGCGGACGCACCCCGAGATCGCGCGCTGGCTGCAGTCGGAGCACGGCGTCGGTGGTTGGTGGGCGCAGTCGCTCACGGTCGGCTACGAGCGGGCGCGCGGGATGCGCGCGAAGCATCAGCAGGCCGACGGCTACTCGGTTGGCGCGACCCGGACGATCAAGGTCGGAGCCGACCGCGCGACTGAGGCCTTCACCGATGCCTCGCTACGCGCCGAGTGGCTGCCGGACGCGCCGATGCGCCTCCGCACGGCGACCGCCGGCCGATCGGCCCGGTTCGACTGGGACGACCCACCCTCGCGCCTGATCGTCGCCGTCACGCCGACCGGA
>CAZKFP010000127.1:0-5709 GCA_964552085.1 uncultured Steroidobacteraceae bacterium | reverse complement strand
ACGTGCCGGTCGCCTCCGACCTCGATCTGGCCGATCTCCTCTTCGACGTCCTGCGACGCAGGCGAGTGGTCGAGTGATCGCGCCGCTCGCCCTCATCGGCCTCCTGGCCCTGCCGGTCATCGTCGCGTTCTACATGCTCCGGCTGCGACGCCGCGACGTCCCGGTCGGCTCGACCTTCCTGTGGCAGCAGCTCATCCGCGACGTGGAGGCGAACGCGCCGTGGCAGCGCCTGCGCTTCAGCTGGCTGCTCCTCGTGCAGCTCCTCATCGCGGCGCTCGTCGTGGTCGCCGCCGCCCGGCCGTACAGCGCGACGCAGACCGACCTTGCCGCGAACGTGGTGCTCATCGTCGACACGAGCGCCTCGATGGCGACCCGGACCGATGACGAGGACCGCATGGCGAGCGCGCGCGAGCGCGCGGCCGAGGTCGTCGGGCGCCTGCCCCAGGGCGGGCGCGTCACGGTCGTCGCCGCGGCAGACACCGCGACCGTCCTCGTCAGCGAGACCGACGATCACGACGCGGCCCTCGGAGCCATCGCCGGCATCACCGCCACGCAGCTGCCCGGAGACCTGACCGATGCGTTCGCCCTCGCCTCGGCGCTGGCGGCACGAGACAGCGACTCGACGATCGTCGTCGTGACCGATGCCTCCGGCGGCCGGCTGCCGGAAGTGGGCGTCGGCGCCCCGGTCCTCGTGGAGCGCATCGGCGAGACCGATGCGAACCAGGCGATCGCCGCGCTCTCCGCCCTGCGACGCTCGGGTGGGGCGCAGCTCGACCTGTTCGTGGCCGTCGCGAACCCGTCGGCCACGGAGGCGACGCGCCGGCTCGAGATCTACGCGGACGGCGCGCTCGTGGATGCGAGGCAGCTGACGATCCCCGCGGGACAGCGCTCCGAGGCCCTGATCGGGACCGTCCCGGCCGCCGCGCGGACGGTCGAGGCGCGCCTGGCCGGCAGCGACGCCCTGGCGACGGACGATCGCGCCTTCGCGATCGTGCCGGCCGAGGAGTCGACGCGGGCGCTGCTCGTCGGCGGCGGGAGCGGCTACCTCGAGAACGCGCTCGCCCTCCTCCCGCGGCTCGAGCTCTACGCCGTCGGCACGGATGGCTACGCCGATGCGCTCGCGGAGGCCGAATCCGATGGCACGCCGTACGGCCTCGTCGTCTTCGACGGCTTCGTCCCGGCCGCCCCGCCCGCTGCCGCGGCGCTGTACGTCGACCCGCCTGAAGACGGGACGTTCGGCAGCGTGACGGGCCGCGTCGACGGCCCGCTCATCGACCGAACCGATCCCGACGACCCGCTGCTGCGCTTCGTCGACCTCGGCAGCGTCCACATCGGCCGCGCCCGCGAGGTCGAGCTCGCCGACGGGGTTCGGGCCGTCGTGTCGACGACCGGCGGCGATCCGCTCGTCGCGATCGGCGAGCACGAGGGGCGCCGTCTGGCGCTCATCGGATTCGACCTCGACGAGTCCGACCTCCCGCTGCAGATCGCCTTCCCGCTCCTCATGAGCAACCTCGTCGAGTACCTGCTGCCCGCCGAGGGCGGGCTCATCCCCTCGTCGATGCCGCTCGGCGAGTCGCTCACCCTGCGGGTCGACCCGCGCATCGAGCACGTGCGCGTCACGACGGACGGCGACGCCGTGGCCGAGACGCCGGTTGTCGGCGGCGAGCTCACCCTGCCCGGCGCGCAGGCGGTCGGGCTGCGTGAGATCCACGCGATGAGCGAGGTCCCGGCGCTCAACGGCGTCGAGATCGGCCGCACGGCCGTCAACCTGTTCGATCCCGACGAGTCGGACGTGGCGCCGGGCGACCCGCTGCGGATCGAAGACATGGGCAGGGTGCCGGCCGATGACGGCGGGACCGCCCGGGCGACGCGCAACGAGTGGTGGTGGCCGCTGGCGCTCGCCGCGCTCGCGCTCCTCGCCATCGAGTGGCTCCTCTTCCATCGGCCCACCCGGCGCAGCCTGCGGCGCGCCTTCGAACGGCGACCACAGCCGCTCGGCGGACGGGCGCGATGAGCCTCCCGTTCAACGTCACCGACCCGGCCTGGCTGTGGCTCGCCGTGCCGTCGGTGGCGATCGTCGTCGTCGGCTGGATGGCGGCGTCGCGCACGCTCCCCGCCGGGCGTCGCGTCGCGTCGCTCGTCATTCGCCTGCTCCTCGTGAGCGCGCTCGTCCTCGCCCTGGCCGGGCTGCGCCTCGCCCTGCCGTCGGACCGGCTGAGCGTCGTCTTCCTGCTCGACGCGTCGGCCTCGATGCTCGACGCGACGAGCGAGGAGCTCGTCGATTGGGCCCGCGCGGCGGTGCGCGATATGCCCGAGGGCGACACCGCCGGCGTCGTCGTGTTCGGTGGCAACGCCCTCGTCGACCGCCTCCCGTCCGAGCTGGCCGAGCTCGCCGAGCCGGCATCGCGGCCCGTGGCGGGCGCGACCGACGTCGCAAGCGCCGTCCGCCTGGCGGCGGCGATCTTCCCCGCAGGCACCCAGCAGCGGATCGCCCTCCTCTCCGACGGCAACGACACCGGCGGCGAGGCGGAGGACGCGATCGCCGCGGCCTCGGCGCGCGGGATCCGCCTCGACGTCGTCATGCCGGCCGACGATTCGGCCGCCGAGGTGCTCGTCGACGCGCTCGACGCGCCGCCGGGCGCGCGCGTCGGCGAGACGATCGACCTCGTCGTGCGCCTGCGCTCGACGATCACGACGGGAGCGACCCTGCGCCTCCTGGCCGACGGGGCGACCGTCGCGACGCGCGAGATCGAGCTCGAGCCCGGGATCACAACCCTGCCGTTCGCGGTCACCGCCGACGAGGCCGGCTTCCACGTCTTCCGCGCCGTCATCGAGCCGGACGACGATCGGTTCACGGAGAACAACGCCGCCGATGCGTACGTGCTCGTGACCGGCGAGCCGCAGGTGCTCCTCGCCACCGACGACGCGGCGCGTGCGGCCGACCTCGTCGCCTCGCTCGGCGAGGGCAGCCTCGAGGTGACGGTCGTGCCGTCGAACGGCGTGCCCGCCTCGCTCACGACGCTCGCCGGCTACGACACGATCGTCCTCGACAACGTCGCCGCCGACGCGCTCGGCGCGACGACGATGGCCTCCCTGCAGGTGTACGTCCGCGACCTGGGGAAGGGCCTCGTCATGGTCGGCGGCCGTGACAGCTACGGCGCCGGCGGCTACATCGACACGCCGATCGAGGAGACGCTGCCGGTGTACATGACCGTTCGCGACCGGGAGCGCTCACCCGACGTGGCGATGGTGGCGGTCGTCGACAAGTCGGGCAGCATGGCCGACTGCCACTGCACCGGCGACTCGCGCGACAACGCGAACCCGTCGGGCACGCGCGGCTTCGAGAAGGTCGACATCGCGCGCGAGGCGATCCTGCGCGCCGCGGAGGCGCTCGCCCCGACCGATCAGCTCGGCGTCGTCGCCTTCGACCAGGGCGCGCACTGGGCCGTGCGCACGGCGCCGATCGATTTCGGGGCGCTCGGCAACGGGCTCGGGTTCGCGGCGGACGGCAACACGAACATCTACGCCGGCCTCAAGGCCGCGTACGACGACCTCATCAACAACCCGGCGACGCTGCGGCACATCATCCTCATCACCGACGGCTGGTCGACGCACGGCGCCTACGACGAGCTGCTGGCCGACATGCGGGCGGCCGGCATCACGCTGTCGACGATCGGCACCGGCGGCGGCTCGGCCGGCCTGCTCGAGCGGCTGGCCGAGGAATCCGGCGGCCGCTACTACGATGCCGCCGACGCTACGACGATCCCGGACATCTTCCTGCGCGAGACGATCCGGACCGCCGGCGAGCAGATCGTCGAGGAGGCGTTCCAGCCGATCCCGTCCGCCGCCTCCGAGATCCTCGACGGGCTGGATGCCGGCCGGCTGCCACAGCTGATGGGCTACAACGCCACGACGGCGAAGGGCTCCGCGACGGTCGCCCTCCTGACGGGGCGCGAGGACCCGCTCCTCGCGCAGTGGCAGTACGGCCTCGGGCGCGCCGTGGCGTGGACTTCCGACGCGCGTCAGCAGTGGGCCACGCCGTGGATCGGCACGCCCGAGTTCGGGACGCTGACGGCCCAGCTCGTGGCATGGACGCTGCCGCCGCAGGACGCGGAGGGGATCGAGGTCCGCTTCTCCCCCGCCGATCACGGCGAGCTGAACGTCGAAGTGACCTCGCTCGACGACGAGGGCGGACCGCGCAACTTCTACCGCACCGTCCTGCGCCTCGTGTCGCCCGATCTCGAGCCGACGCAGACGGTGCTCGAGCAGATCGGCCCGGGCCGCTACGGCGGAACCGTCCGGGCCGAGGATCCGGGCGCCTACCTCGTTCGGGTGGCCCAGACGTTCGAGGGCGAGGGCGGGACCGATGCGGCCAGCCGGACCCTCGGCATCGTCTCGCCGGCGGCCGCGGAGTACCGCCGGCTCGGGGTCGACACCGATGCGCTCGCCGCGTACGCCGCCGCGGGCCGAGGGCGCCAGCTCTCGCTCGAGTCCGAGGAACCCGGGGCGGACGTCTGGCGCCACGACATCGCCGCCGGTGCCTTCCCGACCCCGGTCTGGCCATGGCTCCTGCTCCTGGCGATCCTGCTCGTGCCGCTCGACGTCGGCGTGCGACGCGTGGCGCTCTCCGGCTCGGACCTGCGTCGCGCGCGGGACTGGGCGGCTCGGCGTCTCGGCCTCGGGCGCGCGGAGCCGGAAGCGGTCGTCGGCCTCGCCGAGCTGCGAGCCGCGAAGGCGCGCACCCAGCGGCGAGCGGAGCGGCCGGCCCAGGTCAGCGCCCCGCCGACGTCGCCCGAGCCCACCGAGCCGACGCCCGCCGCCGCCCGGCCCCCACCGCCGCCGGCAACGACCGCCGAGCCGACGTCCGAGCCCGCCGAGCCGACGTCCGAGCCCGCCGGGGAGACCCTCGCCGAGCGCCTCGCACGGCGGCGCCGGGGAGGCTGATCAGTCCGGGTCCATCTCCTCGAGGACCGCGTCGTCGCCGGCAGCCTGCTGCGCCGGCCGCGAGCGCGGAACGCGGAGGAAGAGGACCGCCGCGGCCGCCACGACGAGCATGACGGTGATCGGCAGCCAGGGCAGGCCGCGATAGTCGAACAGCCCGACCCCAGTGAGCGTCGAGCTTGCCGTGTTCCCGACCGGATCGACAGCGACGACGCTGATCTCCGTCGGCCACGGCGGCAGCGGGACCCTCGTCGTGAAGCGGCCATCGGCGTCGAGCGTCAGCTCCGAGCCGGCGATCCGGACCGTGGCGTACGGCGCGCTCCGTCCGCGCACCTCGACCGCACTGGACCCGAACGGCGTCGTGACGCTCGCCTCGAGCGGTGGCGGCGCGTCGTACACCCTGACGAGCCACGACGCCACGTATGCGTGACCGGCGGGCGTCGTCACGACGAGCGAGACGCGACGCGGGCGGCGCTCCTCGCCCCCGTCGGTCGGCGGAAGGAGCGACAGCCGGACCTGTCCGGCGGCGGGGACGATACGCACCGACGCGAGCGTCGCGGGGTCTTCGGCGCCGAGATGGATGCGCGATCCGGACGGCGCGTCCACGACCGCCACGAACCCCTCCGGGCCGACGGCAATCGCGCCGTCCGGCAACGATGCCGCTCCCTCGAGCGGCGGGTCGAGCGTGCCATCGTCAACCTCCGGCATGCTCGCGATGGCGAGCGGGGCGAGGCTGACGCCCGACCCGGGCTGCAGGATCGGAACGTC
>CAZKFP010000126.1:0-5919 GCA_964552085.1 uncultured Steroidobacteraceae bacterium | reverse complement strand
CGGAGCTGGGCCGCTGCTCGGCGGCGCGACGCTCGTCTTCACGGCCGATGACGTGGAGCGCACGATCGAGCCGGCCGCCGGCGCGGGCCCCGACGCCGAGCTGGCGGAGCGCTGGATGGCGTTCATGCGCGGCCGCCGGCCGCGCTTCGGCGAGGGCCTCGTCGGAGCGGTCGGCGCCACCGCCGCCGCGCGGCAGGCGAGCGCCGTCGAGATCGAGACCGGCGACCCCGACGGCATGCGCGCTCTCGGGCTCGAGTGGTTGCTCGGCGTGCCGATCCTGTCCGGCGGCCGCCTCGTGGGCGTCCTCGCGACCGGGGCTCGCGACCGCCCGGTCGATGACCACGTCCGGCGCCTGGCCGAGGCGATCGCGGATCGCGCCGGCCCGGCGCTCCAGAATGCGCAGCTGTGGTCGGACCTCCAGGAGCGGATGGCGCGGGAGCAGGCGGCACAGCGGATCAAGGACGACTTCCTCTCGATCGTCAGCCATGAGCTGCGGACGCCGCTCACGAGCATCCAGGGCTACTCGCAGCTGCTCGAGGCTCGTCTGCGCACCGAACGCGACGACGAGAGCAAGGAGATGGCGCACCTGGGCGTCATCCGCTCGCAGGTCGGGCGCATGCGCCGGCTCGTCGACGACCTGCTCGACGTCAGCCGGATCGACCGCCGAGGCGGCGTGAGCATCGAGCCGATCGACTTCAACCTGGCCGAGCTCGTGCGCGAGGCGGCCAGCCGCGTCCAGCGCGAGCACGCCGACCGTGAGATCGGTATCGCCGTCCCCGCGACGCTGCCCGTCCACGCCGACCGCGATCGGCTCGACCAGGTCCTGAGCAACCTGCTCGAGAACGCCGTGAAGTACTCGCCCGACGGCGGGCCGATCCAGATCAGCGCCGAGCGGCACTCCGGGGAGGTCGAGGTCCGCGTGTCCGACACCGGCGTCGGCATCCCGGCCGAGCATCGCGAGAACGTGTTCGAGCGCTTCTACCAGGCCGATGACGAGGCCGGACGGCGGCGCTTCGGTGGCCTCGGGCTCGGCCTGTACATCAGCCGCGCGATCATCGATGCGCACGGCGGGCGCATCTGGGCCGCCGAGAACCGCGAGGCGGAGAGCGGATCGGTCTTCGGCTTCCGCATTCCCCGTGTCGCGATGCCGCTGACACCGGCCCACTCCGCCCCGACCGGCGAGCCACCGCCCTTCGTGCTTCGCCGCCGCGACGGCAGCTGATGCGCGCTCGAGTCGCCGCACTCGCCGCCCGGCAGGGGCTCGAGTTCGTCGGCGTCACCTCGGCCGAGCCGCTGCCGGAGGATCGCGCGCGGATGGAGGCGAGCGTCGCCGCCGGTCGCATGGCGCGCATGGGATGGATGGGCGGCGATCGCCCGTCGCGGGCGACCGATCCGCGCGCCCACGATCCCGCGGCGCGGTCGGTCATCGTCGTCGCGGCACCGTATGCCGGCGCCGATCGTTCGGCCTGGGATCCGGACCGCGATGCGCTTCGGCGGGCGCTCGCACCCGTGCTGGCGGGGACGCCCGCCGAGCCGGCGGGGCGCATCGCGCGCTATGCGCTCGGAACGGATTACCACGCCGCGCTGCGCGGGCGCCTCGAGGTCCTGGCGGCCGACTTGCGCGCCGAGCAGCTGCCGGCCGGCGAGGTCGCGTACGTCGACGATCGCCCGCTCGCCGAGCGCGCCCTCGCCGCGCGGGCCGGGATGGGCTGGATCGGCAAGAACACGAACCTGCTGACGCACGCACGCGCCGGCTCCTGGGTCTTCCTTGGCGCGATCCTGACCTCGGCCGAGCTGCCGGTCGACGAGCCGGTGCGCACGACCTGCGGCGGCTGCACGCGGTGCCTGACCGGCTGTCCGACCGGCGCCCTCGTCGCTCCGATGACGATCGACGCGCGGCGATGCATCAGCTACCTGACGATCGAGCACCCCGGCGTTCTTGACGAGTGGGAGGTCGCCGCGCTCGGCGACTGGATCTTCGGCTGTGACGTCTGCCAGGAGGTCTGCCCGGTGAACGCCGATGCCGACGACGCGGGGCCGCTCCGCGTGCCGCTCCTGCCCCTCATCGAGTGGCTGCTGCCGCTCGGCGGTCGCGCCTTCGAACGCGCCATCGGGACGTCGGCGTTGACGCGGGGCGGCCGCCACCGGCTCCTGCGCAACGCGATCGCCGTGCTCGGCAACCTCGACCGGCTGCCGGCGCAGGCGGAGCCCCTCCTGCGGCGCGCCCTCGCGGACGCCCGTTCCGAGGTCCGGGCGCAGGCCGAGCGCGTCCTGGGACGATCCACCGGCGCCGGTTGACACGAGCGCCGATCCACCGTCCGCACGGTATCCTTCGCCGATGCCCCGCGTCGCCCCGTTCCGGGGCATGGAGTACTCCTTCGACCGTTTCGGCGGGACGCCGGTGCCCGAGCGCGTGCGGCTGCCCGACGACGAAGGCACACCACCGACACGCCTCGCCGACCTGACCGATCTGGCTTGCCCGCCATACGACGTCATCGGCGAGGCCGAGCGCCTGGCGTTGCTCGCGCGGCACGATCGCAATGCCGTGCGTCTCGAGCTCAGCTCGGAGGCCGATCCGCACGCGGCGGCGGCCGCGACGCTCGCCGAGTGGCTGGCCGACGGGACGCTCGCGCGGCGTGACGAGCCCTCCGCCTACTACTACCGCCATGCGACGCCGGCCAACCCGAACGAGCCGACGGTCGAGGGAATCGTGGCCCGCGTGCTCCTCGAGCCGTGGGGCGACGGCGTTCGGCCGCACGAGCACACGATGCCCGGCCCGAAGGCCGACCGCCTGGCGCTCCTGCACGCGACGCGGACGCAGCTCAGCCCGATCCTCGCCGTCTACTTCGACCGCTCGGCGCGCTACCACCACGTCATGGGCCGGGCCTGGACCGATGAGTGGCGCGCGCGCGACGGCGACGGCCTCCTCCACCAGCTGACCGCGATCGAGGCGGACGACCGCCTCCTCGGCTACCTCGCGCGCCAGAGGCTCTTCGTCGCGGATGGCCACCATCGGTACGAGACGGCGCTCGCCTACCAGGAGCAGGTGCGCAGCGACCCGGACCGGGGATCGGCCGCGCGCGGCGACCTCGCCGCCGACTGGATCATGATGCTGCTCGTCAACGCCGAGCTGAGCGAGCTCGAGATCCGGCCGACGCATCGGCTCCTGCTCGACGTGGATGTCGGGCAGCTCCGAGCGCTCGCGGCTGGCGACGATCCGCTATGGCAGGCCGTTCCGATGGCGCCTGACGCCCTGGCGGCCGAGCTCGAGGCCCGTCGTCACGAAGAGGCGCCCGTCTTCGGGGTCATCCTGCCCGGCGGGGAGGAGCATCTGCTCGTCGGCGACCCCGACGGCCTCGGCGCGCGGCTGCGCCAGGAGCCGATGAGCCGGGCGGTGCGCGGGCTGGACCTGGCGGCACTCCACGTGAGCGTGCTCGCGGATCGGCTCGGGATCGGCCCCGATGATGTCGCCGCCGGGAACCGTCTGGCCTACACTAGGGACGAGGCCGATGCGCGCGAGCGCGTGGCCAGCGGCGAGGCCGCGGCCGCGATCCTCGTGCGTCCCACACGACTCGACCAGCTGGCCGAGGTGGCCGGTGCCGGGGACGTGATGCCGCAGAAGTCGACCTACTTCTATCCGAAGCTCCTGACCGGCATGGTCTTCAACCCCCTGGAGGACTGACGAGCACCCATGGTGCAGGCGATCAAGCGCGACGAGGTCTTCATCGAGCCCGAGGGCATCCACGTCGAGACGCACCAGCCGGAGCGGCGCTCGCGCAAGCCCCCGCTGCTGCTCGTCCACGGCGCGCTCACCGGCTCCTGGCTGTGGAACGAGTTCGCCGCCTTCCTTGCCGAGCGCGGCTGGGAGGCGCACGCCATGAACCTGCGCGGGCACCACACGAGCGACGTGGCCGAGCTCGACGAAACGACGATGCGCGACTACGCCGACGACGTCGGCGTCGCGATGCGGCACCTCAACCGTCCGGCCGTGATCATCGGCTGGGGGATCGGCGCGCTGGCGACGCTCATGTACGCGGAGCGCTCGCCGGTCCTCGGGCTCGTGCTGCTGGCGCCCTCGCCGCCGGCCGGCGCGTTGCCACGCCGCCCCGAGGAGCACGAGCTGCGTGCCGTCCCGGCCATGTACGACGCGGCCTGGTGGGGCTGGACCGCCTCGATGGAGCAAATGCGCGAGCGCATGCCCGACATGGACGACGAGGATCTCGAGAAGATGACGGAGATGCTCTCCGGCGCTCGGGAGTCCGGCCGCGCGCGGCGGGAGCGGATGCTCGGCGTCCCGATCGACACTTCGCGCCTCGTCGACGTCCCGAGCCTCGTCATCGGCGCCGGGCTGGACGAGGTTGTGCACCCGACCGAGGCGCGCCGCACGGCCGACCTGCTCGGCGCGGGCTTCGAATATTTCCCTTCCGCCAGCCACTTCGGGCTCGTGATGGGGGAGCGCACCTGGCCCGAGGTCGCGGCCAGCGTCCTCGGCTGGCTCGAGGAGCGCCGGCACGCGATGGCCGCCGCGGCCGCACCCGTGGGAGCGCGCCGGTAGGCATCGGTTTGATCGGTTCGGAGGGTCTTTGCTAGACTCCGGGCGTCCGTTCGACCGTGCCGCATTCGTCTAGAGGCCTAGGACACCGCCCTCTCAAGGCGGAGATCACCGGTTCGAATCCGGTATGCGGTACCAGCACTCATCTCGAAGCCCCGATTCGTGCTCGGTTCGGGCCATTCAGCTGGCCGACGGGCCGAAATCGGACCCCTTTGAGATCGACGAGCAGGCGCGGGACCGATCCTGTCTACCGTTCGAGGAGTTCCTTCAGGTTTCTCGCGAACCGGGCGTTCCGCCTAGGGCCCGCGCCGGTTAACTTCAAGATTGGGCCCACCAGGCGGAACATGCCCGTGAGCGGGATCTGGATGCGGCGGGTATATCGCGTCTGGCCGCTGGCGGGTTCGAACGTCTGGGTCATGGTGGGCTTGAGTGGACCCTCCCTGACCGTCATCTCGATGCGCCGGTTGGGCTCGAACGCCGTTACTTCAACGACGTACTCGTTCTTACCCATGTAGTTGAGTTGCCAGGTCACCATACGACCCAATTCGATCGTTCCGGCAGGACTCACCTCGAGAACGTCAGTGTGCCATTTGGGCTCGTTGCTCTGGTCTGCGACGTACGCGAACACGTCCTCGACCGGTCGATTGATCAGAACGCTGTGTTCGGCCTGGACCTGGGCCATGTCTCCTCCTCAGCCATCTGCCTGGCGGCGCCGGAATCGGTTACTTTACATTCCGTTAAGTCCAGCATGGTTGGTAGGTTGACACGGTGTCAAGTCAGGAAGCGACGTACGGCGACCCGGATACGCGGCGACGGATTCTGCAGGCGACCTGGGAGCTCGTCGAGGAGCCGGAGGCAGTCGTTACGCTCACCCGAGCCGCCGCCGGTGCCGGCGTCTCTCGACAGGCCGTCTACCTGCACTTCGGTGACCGATCGGGGCTGCTCGTGGCGCTGCTCGACCACATCGACCAGAGCTTCGGACGCGACGACCTCCGTGAATACGTCCACGGGGCCCCGACCGGAGTCGAGGGGCTACGGCGATGGATCGAGACCATGAGCTGGTTCACGGCCAAGATCGATCGGGTCGCGCAGGTGTTCGAGACGCGGAAGTACCGAGACGAGGCGATGGCTGCCGCGTGGAGGGATCGGATGGATGGTCGCCGGAAGCACGTCCGCAGGATTACCGAGCGCATCGGTGCAGAAGGGGCGCTCGCCGAGGGGTGGTCGGTCGATCGGGCGGTGGATCTGATCTACGCCTTCACCATGCCTGGGCCATGGCGTGAGCTGACCCGCGAGTTGGGCTGGAAGCCAGAGCAGTACGCGGCACACGTTTGGAAGCTGATGGAGCGCGGGCTGCTGAAGCAGCG
>CAZKFP010000125.1:0-5308 GCA_964552085.1 uncultured Steroidobacteraceae bacterium | reverse complement strand
GCGGAGGCGAGGCCACGCACGACGAACCGATCGCCGAGCGCGGTCACGACCTCGAGCGCCTGACGACCGATCGAGCCGGTCGAGCCGAGACTCGCGAGACCGGTCACGCCACTCGCCCGGCGACGAGGACGGCGTAGCCGGCCAGGACCGGCGCGGCGAAGAGGAACGAGTCGATCCGATCGAGGATGCCACCGTGGCCGGGCACGAGGAAGCCCGACTCCTTGCGATCGGCGGCCCGCTTGAGCATCGACTCCGCCAGGTCGCCGACCTGCGCCGACAGGCCGACGACCGGACCGATGACGAGCGGGTGCCACGGCTCGAGTCCGACGAGGGCGGCTCCGATGCCGGCACCGATCGTCGCGAGCACGAGGCCGCCGGCCAGCCCCTCGATCGTCTTCGATGGGCTGATGTGGTCAAGGAGCTGGCGACGCCCGATGAGCCGCCCGGTGACGTACGCGCCGACGTCGTAGCCCCACACGACGAGCACGAGCAGGAGCGTCCACGCGACGCCGGACCCGATGCCAAGGACGCCGACCGGCGTCGTCCACGAGCCCCCGGCCGGCGCGAGATGGGCGACGTAGACGATTGTCGGCAGGAGCAGGCCGAGGTACGCGATGCCGAACGAGCTCATCGCCCACGTCACGAAGCCGGAGCGCGGATCGGCGCGCGTGAAGGCGACGGCAGCCATGAGCAGGATCGCCGCGGCCAGCGTCGCGGCGACGAGCCCTGGCGGGTCGAGGGACGTCAGCAGCGCCGGCAGGATCCCGCCGACGTCCTCCGCGTTCGCGCTGACGAGGCCAGCCGCGGTGAGCGCCATGCCGGCGACGATCATGAGCACCTGCGGCGGCTCGTAGCCTGCCCCGTCGAGCAGAGCGACGAGCTCGACGAACGCGAGGAAGGCGGCGATCCCGACGAGGAGCGAGAGCCACGGTTCGCCGAGGACGACGATCGCGAGAATGAGCGGCGCCAGGACCGCGGCGGACATCACCCTCGTGCGCAGCATCGGTCAGCCTCCGAACCGGCGGTCGCGACGCGCGAACTCGGCCAGGGCGCCGTCGAAGTCGGCATCGGTGAAGTCGGGCCAGTACTTCGCGCAGAAGACGAGCTCGGCATAGGCGGCCTGCCAGAGAAGGAAATTGCTCGTGCGCTGGTCGCCACCGGTGCGGATGACGAGGTCCACGTCGGGCTGGCCGGCGGTGTACAGGTGCTCGGCGAAGTGTGGCTCGGTGATCTCGGTCGCGTCGGCGTGGGCGGCCAGCAGCGCGCGAGCGGCATCGACGATCTCGGCGCGGCCGGAGTAGTTGAAGCAGATGTTCAGGGTCAGGCGGCTGCCGTTCCGCGTTCGCTCCTCCGCGGCTCGGATCGAGCGCTGAACGTCCGCCGGCGCCTCGTGCAGGCGGCCGATGACGCGGACGCGCACGCCCTCGCTGATGAGCTCGTCGGTGTACTGGCGCACCGCCCCGTCGATGAGCCCGAAGAGGCCCGACACCTCGTCATCGGGGCGGGCCCAGTTCTCGGTGCTGAACGTGTACACGCTCAGGGTCCCGACGCCACGGTCGCGTGCCCGCCGCACGACGGGTCGGATGGCCTCGATGCCCTGGACGTGGCCGGCCAGCACGGGCAGGCCGCGATCGCGCGCCCAGCGGCGATTTCCGTCGGCGATGATCGCGACGTGCCGGGGTCGGACCTCGTCCGGCACCGGTCAGACCTCCAGGATCTCGGCTTCCTTGCGGTCGGCGCGGGCGTCGATCGCCTCGATGTGACGGTCAGTCTGGCGCTGCAGGTTCTCGAGCTCGCGGCGCTCCTCGTCCTCGCTCAGGTCGCCGTCACGGAGCGCCTTCTTCAGGGCATCGGCGGCCTCACGCCGATGGTTCCTGACCTCGACTCGGGCGTCTTCCGTGCGACGACGCACCTGCTTCACCATCTCGCGGCGGCGCTCCTCGGTGAGCGGCGGCACGTTGAGCCGCACGACCGTGCCGTCGACGTTCGGCATGAGACCGATGTCGCTCTTCGTGATCGCCTTCTCGATTGCCGACAGGACCGATCGGTCCCAGGGCTGGATGACGATGAGGTGCGGGTCGGGCGTGCTGATGCCGGCGACCTGGTTGAGCGGCGTCTGGGTGCCGTAGTAGTCGACGGTGATGCGCTCGACGAGCGCAGTCGAGGCTCGACCCGTACGAATCCCCGAGAAGTCTCGCTCCATGGCCTCGATGGCCCGCTGCATCTTCGGCTCGATGGCGCTCAGGGCCTCATGCATCGTCGGTGTCCTCTCCTGAGATCAGTGTGCCGATCCGCTCGCCGCGGACCGCACGTGCGATGTTGCCGGGCTGGGTCATGTCGAAGACGACGATCGGCATGTCGTTGTCCATCGCCAGGCTGACCGCCGTGGCATCGAGCGCCTGGAGCCGGTTGCTCAGGAGCTCCGTGTAACCGATGCGGCTGTAGCGCCGGGCGTTCGGGTGCGTCTCCGGGTCGGCATCGTACACCCCGTCCACGCGGGTCGCCTTGAGGATGACCTGCGCATGGATCTCGACCGCGCGCAGGGTCGCCGCGGTGTCGGTCGTGAAATACGGATTGCCGGTACCGGCGACCATGACGACGACACGGCCCTTCTCGAGGTGCCGCACGGCGCGTCGCCGAATGTACGGTTCGGCGATCTCGTTCATCGCGATCGCACTCATCACGCGCGTCGGGCAGTCGACCTGCTCGAGCGCGTCCTGCATGGCGAGCCCGTTCATCACGGTCGCGAGCATGCCCATGTAGTCGCCGGTGGCGCGGTCCATGCCGCGCGCGCTCGCGGCCAACCCACGAAAGATGTTGCCGCCGCCGACGACGACGGCGATCTCGGTGCCCTCACCGGCCGCCTCGGCCACCTGGCCGGCGATGTCGCGCACCGTGCCGGGGTCGATCCCGTACTCGCTGTCGCCCATGAGCGCCTCGCCGGAGAGCTTCAGGAGCACCCGGCGAGGCGGCGCCGTCGTGGGGCTGACGGCTGCATCGGCCATCCGTCAGGCGGCCTCGTCGTCAGGGGCGACCGACTCCCCGACCGCCATCCGCGCGAAGCGCGCGACGCGGATGTTCTCGCCGAGCACGGCCACCTTCTCGGTGATGAGATCGGCGATCTTGCGATCGGTGTCGCGATACGGCTGCTCGAGCAGGCACATCGACTCGTACCACTTGTTCAGCTTGCCCTCGACGATCATCGGCACGCGATCGGCGGGTCGCCCGTCGCGCTCGGCATCGACGGCGAAGAGCCGCTTCTGCTCCTCGACGACATCGGCGGGCACGTCCTCGCGGCTGACGTACTGCGGAGCCATGCCGGCGATCTGCATCGCGATCTCGCGGGCCAGCTGCTGGAAGTCGTCAGTCCGAGCCACGAAGTCCGTCTCGCAGTTCAGCTCGAGGAGGACGCCGAGGCGCGATCCGTGGTGGATGTAGCTCGTCACGATCCCCTCGCGAGCCGCGCGGCCGGCCTTCTTCGCGGCCGTCGAGAGTCCCTTCTCCCGCAGCCATAGGACCGCCTTCTCGTAGTCGCCGCCGGACGCTTCCAGGGCGTGCTTGCAGTCCATGATGCCGGCACCGGTCTGTTCCCGGAGCCGCTTGACGTCTTCTGGCTTGATCATCAGCGTGTTCGTCATGTTCCTTTCCCCGCCTACGCCGCCGGGCGTGGCTCCTTTGCGTGCTCGTCGATCTGGCGCTCGTGCTCCCGGTCGGGATCGTGCTCGGGCTCGCCCTCGTCGATGTTGGCGGCTCGCCGGGCACGCGCCCGACGCTCCTCCTCCTCGTCATCCTCCGGCTCGGGCTCGAAGATGAGCGCCTCGCCGGTCGCGAGCGCGGCGGTGTAGTCCGCCTCCGAGGTGAGCGTCGTCTCGTCGACCGGCGGCATCGCCTCGGCCTGCTCGAACTCCTCGTCCAGGCGGGCCTGTCGCTCCTGCTGGGCCGACATGGCCGCATCGGCAACGAGGCCGCAGATGAGGCGTACTGACCGGATCGCATCGTCGTTGGCCGGGATCACCCAGTCGATGAGATCCGGGTCGCAGTTCGTGTCGGTCATCGCCACGATCGGGATCTCGAGCCGTCGGGCCTCGGCCACCGCGATCTCCTCGCGATGTGGGTCGACGATGAAGACCGCGCCGGGCAGGCGCCGCATCTTGCGGATCCCGCCGAGGGCGGCGTCGAGCTTGTTGATCTCCTCGGTGAGCTTCGTCGCCTCCTTCTTCGTGAGGCGCTCGAACTCGCCGGCGTCGCGCCGAGCCTCGAGGGCCTCGAGGCGCTGGATGCGTCGCTTGATCGTCGTGAAGTTCGTCAGCATCCCGCCGAGCCAGCGAGTGTTGACGAAGTGCTGACCCGAGTGCCTGGCCGATTCGGCGAGGGCCTCCTGGGCCTGCTTCTTCGTCCCGACGAACAGGACGCTGTCGCCGCGCCGCACGGTCTCCCGCACGAACTCAAGGGCCGCGTCTAGGAGCGAGACCGTCTGGGCCAGGTCGATGATGTGGATGCCGTTGCGCTCGCCGAAGATGAACTCGCGCATCTTCGGGTTCCACCGACGGGTCTGGTGTCCGAAGTGGACGCCCGCCTCGAGCAGCTGCTTCATGCTGGTTGCAGCCAAGAGATACCTCCGGTTGTTCCTCCGCCCGACATCACCTCCCGGGTCGACCCTCTTGCGGGCACCGACGACCAGCGGGATCCGTCGAGCGTGTGTGATGGGATGACGCTCGCACGACAGGCGAGCTCATCGAGTATACCAGAGGCGCCCCCGAGGGACCGAACCGACCCCTTGATGCTCCGCACCGCACCGATCGGTACCGTAGTACTCCCGAGGTCCCCCGGTCGTACCTTGACCCTCCGGAGCCTGCTCGTAGCATCGGCACCGCCGTGACGCAGATGCCCGCGGTCCACGCAGCCCTCCGAGAGGACCGATTCCTTGCACCGACCCAGGCTCCTCCTTCTCTCCGGCACGATCGCCGCGGCCGTCGCCTCGGGCCCGATTCTCGGCGCCGTCGCCATGGCCTCCGATCCGACCGTCGTCGTCCGCCCCGGTGACACGCTCACCGGTCTCTCGAAGCGGCACAACGTGTCGATCCGGGAGCTCGTCAACCTGAACGGGATCGCCGATCCGAACCGCATCTACGCCGGCCAGCACCTGCGCATCGCTGCGGCGGCCCCGGCCCCGGCCCCGGCCCCCGCACCGGCGCCCGCAGCCGCGCCGGCGGCGGCGATCCATGTCGTGCGGCGCGGCGAGAACCTGACCACGATCGCGCGTCACTACGGCGTCAGCGTGGCGGCCATCGTCGCCGCCAACGCGATC
>CAZKFP010000124.1:0-4562 GCA_964552085.1 uncultured Steroidobacteraceae bacterium | reverse complement strand
GGGAAACGTGTCGTTCATCATCAAGCCGGCCGCGCATCTCCTGACGACGGCACCGAAGCCCGGCTCAACCGGCGTCGAGCCGGCCACCCTCGAGATGCTGTTCAGCCAGCCGATGGACCTGCAGGCTGCCGCGTCTGCCTTCGGCGTGACCGACGCCTCGACGGGCTCGGCGATCGATGGACGCCTTGACTGGGACGAGACCGGCACGCGGCTGACGTTCGTCCCCGACGCGGCGCTCACGTCCGGATCGACCTTCGACGTCGCGTTCGGCGAGGGAGCCCGCGATGCCGATGGAAACCCGGTTGGCATGGCCTGGTCGTTCACGACCCGGGCGCCTTCCGCCCCTGAGCCGCCCCCGGCCGCCGCGCCGCCACCAGCCGCCACCAGCCCACCGCCGGCGGCCCCGCCGCCACCCGCGCAGGCCGCGAGCGCGGCCGGCCACGCCGTCAACCAGATCAACGCGTCGCGCGCCGCCTACGGCTTCGGGCCAGTCGTTCTCGACGCGGCGATCTCGGCGGTCGCCTACGCCCACGCCTACGACCAGGCCGTCAACGGCTACTTCAGCCACACCGGCCTGAACGGCAGCACGCGCGAGTCCCGGCTGCGCGCCGCAGGCATCGGGTTCACCTGGTCCGGGGAGAACCAGTGCTACCTCGTCGGGTCGAGCGTCATCGGGACGCTCGACTGGTGCCATGGAGCCTTCATGTCCGAGCCGTACCCCGGGCACCCGAACCACATCGCGAACGTGCTCAACCCGAACGCGCGTCGCGTCGGGGTCGGCATCGCCCAGGTCGGCTCCAAGATCGTCGTCGTCTGGGACTTCACGGACTGATTGCCACCTCCTCGCGATCGGCGGCCGCGAGCGGGGCCGGTGCTACACTCGCTCACCGATGACCCGGAGCAAAAAGACCGCCGCGGGCGACCTCGTGATCGTCGAGTCACCGGCCAAGGCGAAGACCATCGAACGCTATCTCGGCCCTGGCTACCACGTCACGGCCAGCTACGGCCATGTCCGCGACCTGCCGCAGAAGAGCCTTGGCGTCGACGTCGACGGCGACTTCACCCCGCGATACGAGCCGCTCAAGGATCGGAAGAAGGAGCTCGACCGCCTGACCGCCGAGGCGCAGCGGGCCGACCAGGTCTGGCTCGCAACCGACCTCGATCGAGAGGGTGAGTCGATCGCCTGGCACATCGCCGAACACGCCGGCCTCCCCGACGACCGCATCCAGCGTGTCACCTTCAGCGAGATCACCCAGTCGGCGATCGAGGCGGCCTTCGCCAACCCCCGCCGGCTGAACATGGACCTCGTGAACGCCCAGCAGGCGCGACGGGTCATCGACCGCCTCGTCGGCTACAAGCTCAGCCCGCTCGTGGCGAGCAAGATCCGGCGCGGGCTGTCGGCCGGGCGGGTGCAGTCCGTTGCGGTGCGCATCGTTGTCGAGCGCGAGCGCGAGATCACCGCCTTCAACCCCGAGGAGTACTGGAGCCTGACCGCGCGTCTCGTGCGTGAGGCCGCGGACGGGGCGTTCGACGCCGAGCTCACGAAGATCGACGGTGAGAAGGCGCGAATCGGCTCCGAGTCCGAGGCGACCGAGCATACGGAGGCGCTGCGAGCGGCCAGCTACCGCGTCGCCGCCGTCACCCGGACGGAGCGGAAGCGCAGCGCGCCGCCACCGTTCATCACGAGCACCCTGCAACAGGAGGCGTCGCGTAAGCTCGGCTTCAGCGCGCGGCGCACGATGAGCGTGGCGCAGAGCCTGTACGAGGGCGTGAGCCTGGCCGAGGGCCAGGTCGGCCTCATCACGTACATGCGAACCGACTCGGTGGCGATGGCGAGCAGCGCCGTGACCGAGGCGCGCGAGGTGATCGCCGATCGCTTCGGCGCCGAGCTCGTGCCCGACAAGCCGAATGCCTATCGCTCGAAGTCGCGCGGCGCCCAGGAGGCCCACGAGGCGATCCGGCCGTCGAGCTTCGCACGCCTGCCCGAGACGGTGCGATCGGCATTGAAGCCGGACGAGCACCGCCTGTACGAGCTCATCTGGCGCCGGGCGATCGCCAGCCAGATGGCGCCGGCACGCTTTGACGTCGTCGGTGTCGACGTCGAGGCCGGCCGCTACACGCTCCATGCCGGGGCCAGCAGGCGGGTCTTCGACGGCTACCAGGCCGTCTACGTCGAGGGCCGGGACGACGAGGAGGACGAGCGTCTGACCGTCCTTCCGGACCTGCGCGAGGACGAGCCGCTCCGGCTCGCCGAGCTCACGCCGGAGCAGCACTTCACCCAGCCGCCCCCGCGCTTCACCGAGGCGACGCTCATCAAGGCGCTCGAGGAGCATGGCATCGGGCGCCCGTCGACGTACGCGCCGACGATCGGCACGATCCGGGATCGAGGGTACGTGACGATCACCGACCGCCGCCTCTTCCCGGAGGAGTCGGCATTTCGGGTGACCGACATGCTCGTCGAGCACTTCCCGGAGATCGTCGATCTCGACTTCACCGCGCGCATGGAGGATCGGCTCGACGACGTCGCCCGAGGAGAGATCGAGTGGGTCCCGGTCGTGCGCGACTTCTACACGCCGTTCATCGCGAAGATCACCGCGGGGCGCGAGACGATCGCCAAGACGATCGAGCTGACCGACATCCCGTGCCCGCTGACCGGCGACACGGGCGACATGCTCGTGAAGCGATTCGGTCGCAACGGCTGGTTTCTCGGCTGCAACGGCTATCCCGAGTGCAAGTACACCCAGCCGGTGCCCGGCGAGGAGCCCGAGGCGCTCGACATGCCCGGGGTCGGCGAGACCTGCCCGGAGTGCAACGAGGGAACGCTGGCGGCCAGGCGCGGCCGTTTCGGTCCGTTCGTCGGCTGCGATCGCTATCCGGAGTGCCGGTACATCAAGAAGGATGCGGCGCCGGCAAGCGAGCAGTTCGGCCCCTGCCCGCAGTGTGGCGAGGGGACGGTCGTCACGAAGCGCAGTCGACGGGGCCGGTCGTTCTGGGGGTGCAATCGCTATCCGACCTGCGACTACTCGAGCTGGACACGGCCGGGCAGCGAGCCAGCTGCGACTGCCTCCAACGCGTCGGGGCGCGGCGGTCGTCGCAAGGTGACGGCGGCCCGCGGCCGTGGTGACTGAGGCCGCCGACGCACCGTCGCGTGACGCGGCGCTCGCCCTCAAGGCCTTCCTCGGCGGGCTCAGCGCGCGCAACGCGGCCCCCGGGACGATCGTCGAGTACCGGCGCCACGGTACGGAGTTCCTCTCTTTCCTCGCGCGGCGCGGCGTCGCCTGGCAGTCGCCGGACCGGGCGATCATCCGTGCCTACCTCGCGGAGCTCGCCGATCGCGGCCTCTCGTCCAGCTCGATCGCCGGGCGGCTGGCGGCTATTCGGTCGCTCTACCGCCACGCGCTGCGCAACGGCCGGATCGCGACGGACCCGCTCGTCGGCGTCCGCGCGCCGCGCCGGCCTTCGCGCCTCCCGCGCGTCCTGACCGTCGACGAGGCGGCCGAGCTCGTCACGGCGCCCCGGCGCCTCGCGTCCCGTGACGAGGCGCTCGCCAGGCGCGATGCCGCCATGCTCGAGCTCCTGTACGCCACGGGCATGCGGATCAGCGAGCTGGCCGGGCTGACGCTCGACCGGCTCGACCTCGAGCGGCGGCGGCTGCGCGTCGTCGGGAAGGGCGACAAGGAGCGCCAGCTGCTCTTCGGGACGCCCGCGGCGGCCGCTCTCCGCAGCTACCTGCAGGACTCGCGGCCCAGCCTCGCGCGTCGCGGCTCTGGGGCCGGCAGCGCCGTCTTCCTGAACGCGGCGGGCGAGGCGCTTACCGCGCGCGGCGCGCGGCTCGTGATCGGGCGCTGGGTGGACGCAGCCGGCGTTCCGAAGCGCACGAGCCCGCACACGCTGCGCCACTCGTTCGCGACGCACCTGCTCGAGGGCGGTGCCGACCTGCGCGTCGTGCAGGAGCTTCTCGGGCACGCCAACCTGCAGACGACGCAGGTCTACACCCACCTGTCCGACGCCACCCTGCGCAGCGTGTACCGGGACGCCCATCCGCGTGCCGGGCGACACGCCGACGGGCGACCTCCCGGTGACGGGCGGTCGGGGCGGTGATGCGGGAAGACGGTCCGACGCCATCGGTCGCGCCGCCGTCCGAGACGCCGGGAGAGGGGATCTCGACGGCGCGGGTGCTCGTCACCGCCAGCCTCATCCTCACCGTCGCCGCGCTTGCAAGCCGCCTCCTCGGTTGGATCCGGCTGCTAGTCATCGGCTCGCAATTCGGCGCGAGCCGGGAGCTGGACGCGTACTTCGCAGCCTTCCGCATCCCCGATGCGATCTTTCAGCTCGTCGTCGCCGGGGCGTTGAGCGCGGCGCTCATCCCCGTGTTCCAGGGCTATCGCGCGCGCGGCCAGGACGTGGAGGCCTGGCGGCTCGCGAGCAGCGTCATCAACCTCGTCCTCATCGCGCTCGGCGTCCTCAGCCTCGTCATGGCGATCTTCGCCCCGTTCTTCGTGCCGATCGTGGCGCCCGGCTTCGACGCCCCGACGACCGAGCTCACGATTCGCATGACCCGC
>CAZKFP010000123.1:0-8271 GCA_964552085.1 uncultured Steroidobacteraceae bacterium | reverse complement strand
CGTCGCGTACCAAACGTAGCGTGGCATCGGCGACCAGGACCTCGTCCAGTCCTGCCGCTTGCTGTAATCGTGCGGCAGTGTTGACCGTGTCGCCCGTGACCATCGTGCCGCCGGCAGCGGGGTCCCCGGTGACCACCTCGCCTGTATTGAGTCCAGTGCGGGTCTGGATCAGGATCCCGCGACCCTCAAGTGTGGCATTCAGCTCTGCGAGCGCCTCCCGCATCTCGGCGGCGGCGCGCACGGCCCGCAGGGCGTCGTCCTCGTGCACGGTCGGTACGCCGAAGACCGCCATGATCGCGTCGCCGATGAACTTCTCAACCGTCCCGCCGTGGCGCTCGATCACGGCCCGCATGGCGGCGAAGTAGCGGGCCATCAGCTCGCGCATCTGCTCGGGATCGAGGCGCTCGCCCAATGCGGTCGATCCGGCGAGATCGCTGAACAGAACGGTGACCATCTTGCGGGTCTCCCTCGCGCTCGGCCCGGGCAGTGCTGCGGGCCGCTCGGCGGACAGCCGTGCACCACACTCCGGACAGAACCGAGGATCCCCAGCGAGCACCGCCGCACAGGACAGGCATGCCTGCATGGCCGCGAGTGTAAGCGTGCAGGCCCGTGCGTGGCGAGCCCGCAGGACCGATGGTGGCCAGGGTCAGCGACGCGCCGATCTCGGTCGGGAGCGATACCGAATCGGCGGGCGCCGAGGGCCCTCCTCGATCCGGCGTTCGGTCAGTCGACGATCTTCGCCATGACGTGCTTGACGATCGTGTAGTCCTCGATCGAGTAGCTGCTCATGTCCTTGCCGTAGCCGGACTGGCCGAAGCCGCCGTGCGGCATCTCCGACGCGATCGTGAGGTGGTCGTTGATCCAGACGGTGCCATAGCGCAGGGCCTTCGCGGCCCGCAGGGCGCGCTTCACGTCCTTCGTCCAGACCGATGCCGCCAGCCCGTACGGCACCCCGTTCGCCCACGCCAGCCCCTCGGCCTCGTCGTTGAAGCGCTGGACCGTGACGACCGGGCCGAAGACTTCGTTCTGCACGATCTCGGCGTCCTGCCCGACGCCGGTGACGAGCGATGGGCGATAGAAAAAGCCGCGCTCGCCGAACGTCTCCCCGCCGGCGGCGATCTCGGCGCCGTAGCCGCGGGCGCGATCGACGAACCCGGCCACGCGCTCCTGCTGCGCCCGCGAGACCATCGGTCCCATGTCCAGCTCCGGGTCGGAGGCGGGATCGCCGACCTTGATCGAGTTGACCGCCGGCACGAGCGCCTCGATCGCGCGGTCGTAGCCGTCGCCCATGACGATGATCCGGGTCGCGGCGGTGCAGTCCTGCCCCGAGTTGAAGTAGCCGGCCAGCTTGATCGTCTCGGCCAGCGCCTCCATGTCGGCGTCGTCGAAGACGAGCACCGGTGCCTTGCCGCCGAGCTCGAGGTGCACGCGCTTCACCGTCTGCGCAGCGGCGGCCGCGATCTCCTTCCCGGTGGCCGTGTCGCCGGTCAGGCTGACCATGTCGACGTCGGGATGGCTGATGAGCCGCTGCCCGACAACCCCACCGGGGCCGGTCACGACGTTGAAGACGCCCTTCGGGAAGATGTCGGCGGCCAGCTCCGCCAGGCGCAGCGCCGAGAGCGGCGTCATGGACGCCGGCTTGAGGACGACGGTGCAGCCGGCGGCAATCGCCGGGCACAGCTTCCAGATCGCCATCATGAGTGGGTAGTTCCACGGCGCCACCTGGCCCACGACGCCGGCCGCCTCGCGGCGAAGCATGCTTGTATGGGTGCTGACGTACTCCCCCGCCGCCTTGCCCTCGACGACCCTCGCGGCGCCGGCGAAGAAGCGGACGTTGTCGACCGTGAACTCGACGTCGAAGTCGGCGGTGCCCTTCGGCTTCCCGACGTTCTGCTGCTCGAGAAGCGAGAGCGTCTCGGTG
The DNA here is from genome assembly GCA_964552085.1 of uncultured Steroidobacteraceae bacterium. Lineage (GTDB taxonomy): Bacteria > Chloroflexota > Limnocylindria > QHBO01 > QHBO01 > JACDBZ01. Next base: position 6,350 of record CAZKFP010000123.1, on the reverse strand, counting down.
TCCTTCTCGATCGCATCGGCAAAGGCGTACAGCGCCTTCGACCGATCCTGCGGCGTGGACTGCGACCAGGTCTCGAACGCGGACCGCGCCGCGGCGACGGCGCGGTCGACGTCGGAGGCGTCACCCTTCGGAACTTGGGCGATCTCCTCCTCGGTGGCCGGGTTGATGACCGGCGCGGTCTCGCCGCTGCCGGCATCGGCCCACTCGCCGTCAATGAACATCTGCTGGCGTGGCGCGGTCAGGGTCATGGCTCGTTTGGACCTCGAGAGGTGCATGGCTGTGGACGGACGCGATGGGCACCGATACAGGTCGATTCTACCGGGTCCGGCGACGGATTCCACCATGTGAATGGGCCCCGGCGCTTGATTCCGCGCGGCCGTCGGCCGGCGCCGCGGAGAGCCTAGTCCCGGACAGCTCGGAAGCCCCCGTCGGCGACGCGGGCCATGACGAAGAGCAGGTCGGCGAGCCGGTTCAGGTACGGAACGACCTGCGAGCCGGGCAGCTCGCCCGCGTCGGATAGCGCAACCGCGCGGCGCTCGGCCCGCCGTACCGTCGTCCGCGCCAGGTCGAGAGCGGCGCCCGCCATCGACTCGCCCGGCAGGACGAACTCCTTCGGCTGCTCGGTGAGCGCCTCGAGCGCGTCGATCTCTGTCTCGAGCGACGCGACCATCTCGGCCGTGACGCGGGAGACGCCATCGGTCAGGCGCTCGCGGCGGTCCGAGTGCGTGGCGAGCTCGGCGCCGACGACAAAAAGCTCGCGCTGGAGCCGCAGCGTCAGCTCGGCCAGCCGCGCCTCGGTGGGGTCCTCGGTCGTTCCGATCGAGGCCCGCGCGAGCCCAAGCGCCGAGACCGCCTCGTCGGTCGTGCCGTACGCATCGGTGCGCAGGTCGGCCTTGCTCACCCGGTCGCCACCGAAGAGCAGGCCGGTCGATCCGGTGTCTCCCTTCCGCGTGTAGATCCGCACGGCTCAGCCTCGCTCCGGTGTGGCACTTCGCCCGCAAGTGGTCGCGGCATCATGCCCAGGCTAGAAGAGGCCGGGCGGGGGCTCCCAGCGCTCGGCGAGCAGCGTCACCTTGACCGGCGGGCCGACGACCTCTTCGGCCTTCGTCTTCACCGTCTGGATCAGCTCGCCCGCCCACGGGCAGAACGGCGTCGTGAGGACCATCTTGATCTCGGTCGGCGCGCCATCGGTCCCGAGCTCGACGGCCTTGATCAGGTCAAGGTCCACGATGCTCATCCCGATCTCCGGGTCCTGGATCTCGTACAGCGCGGTCATCACGTCGTCGACCTTGCCGAGGTTGGATTCGATCGTCATGACCCCAGTCTACGCCGCTGCGCGAAGAATCACCTCGCGTGAGTCAGATGCGATCGTGTTACGCGTTGCAGCTTCCGATGATGGAACACCAGAGCGTCGGCATGGACATCGTCGCCAGGCCAAGGACCACGACGATGAGAAGCACGAGCCCGAAGAGTGCCCACCCCACTCGGGACCGAGCCGACCGGCGTGCCACGGTCAGAGAAGCCTGGTATCGAAGTTCGGGTGTGGGGCGGGGACGAGCGGCCGGACGCGGTGGTAGCCCTCGTGGATGACCGCCTCGGTCTCGATCGCGGCGCGAAGCGCGGCGATCTCGTCGGCCGTGTCGGTCTGGCTGGCGTGGCACTCGAGCGCGGCGAGCTTGCGGTCGGCGAGGGCCGTGATGTCGATCCGGTGCGTCGCAGCCTGCTCCTCGGGGGACAGGTCGAACAGGTTGCCGCTCGGGTCGAAGATCGGGCTGATCACGTACACGGCGTTCGGCGCGATGCCGGACTCGGCCAGCTTCTCGACCGCCCAACGCGTCGCGTTGCCAACGACGATGTGATCGGGATGGCCGGTCACGCCGTGCGGGCCGAACGTGACGACCGCCGCCGGGCGCCGGTCGGCAAGCCAGGCGGCGATCTCGTCGACAAGCGTCTCGAAGGGCTGGTCGGCGACGCCCCCGTCCGGGTAACCGTCGAGCAGCGAGACCTCATCGAGGCCGATGGCGCGGGCGGCGCAGATGAGCTCGGCCTCGCGCGTGTCGCCGAACGTCGGGTCGGGCATCCCGTCCGCCGTGCCCGCCTCCCCCCGCGTCACGACGAGGAGCCGGGTCGTTGCGCCCGCCTCGTGCGCGAGGGCGAGCGCGCCGGCGCAGCCGAAGCTCTCATCGTCGGGGTGCGCCAGGACGGCCGCGAGGCCGCCCGGCGAGATCGGGTAGCTCATCGGTCCTCCTCGATCGCGACGTCGGTGGGGTTGGGGTCGGCGGGTTCGCCAGGGTCGTCGGAGAGCGACGTCCAGCCCTGGCGCTCGACCGAGATCCTCATCGTACGCAGGACGGCTAGCTTCGCGCTCGCCACCTCGGCAATGAAGCGGCGCGTGCCCGGCTCGTCGAGGAGCGAGCCCGGCGGCGCGCTGTCGCGCCCGACGTTGAGCCAGGCGAGGTGATAGCGGTCCATCCGGCCCCAGACCGTCTCGAGCAGTTGGTCGGAGTCGAGCAACCAGCGCCGAAACGGATCCCAGGCCGGCTGCGCGATCAGCGCCTCACCGCTCGCGATGAGCTCGTCGGTCGCGACGAGGAACGCGGAGCGCGTCATCACGGACGGGGGTCGATTGGTCACGGGGTCGGAGTATAGGGAGCATGCCGGCCGGCCTCCGTTCGTACCATGGTGCGTCGCCGAAACACCCACGAGAATCCGGCCATGGACCGATCTGAGGCGACCCGGGCCCTGGCGGTCGCCGTCACCGTGCTCGTCGCGGCCCTGCCGCTCGGGCTCCTGGCGGCGCTCGGGATGCTCCCTCCAGTCGTGCTCGACGGGAGCAACCTCGCGTGGGTGCTCACAGCGCTCGCGCTCGGACTGGCCCTCGCCGCCTCCGGCGCCGCGCTCGCCGCCATGACGGTCGGGCTGCGGCACGGCGACCTGTCGCTCCTCGCGAGCGCCGGAGCGTCGGCCGCGCTGGCGGGCGGGGCGATCGGCGCGCTCGCCACGTCCTCCTCGCTGTCGGTGCCACTCCTCGTCGCCGCCGGATTCATGCTCGTCGCCGCGTCGGCAGAACGCCTGCCGCCGCTCGAGGACCTCGCACCCGCGATCGCGGCCGCGGCCGCGGTCGTCGTCATCGCCGAAGCCGCCACCCTCGTCCAGATCCTGCCGCCGACGGCCGAGGTGCTTGCGCCGTTCCAACAGCCGATCCTGCTCGCGGCCGTCGTCCTGGCGGCCCTCGCGACCATCCGGTCGCGGGGCGGGCTGGACGGGATGCTCACGATGATCGGCGCCGCCGGCCTACTGGCAAGCCGCGGCACATCGCTGGAATGGGTCCTCGGCGTGGCCGCCCTGACCGCGGGACAGCTCATCGCGCTGCGCACAACCCTCGAGCCGCGACCCGTGGCAGAGGAGGAGGACGTCCGCCTGCCCGACCTCGCCGCGCGCCTCTCCGACGCGGTCCTGCGCTTCGATGGCCGGCTGAAGCTGCGTGACTGGAACACGGCGGCGGCGGCTCTGCTCGGACTGGACGCCACGGCGATCGGCACCCGGCTCGAGGACCTGCTCGGGACGGAGGTCGGCGAGCTGCCCGCGGAGGACGAGACGATCGTCACCCGCAGCTCGATCGGTGGCCTCGAGATCGCGATGCACCGCGCCGGGGGCGGCGTGGCGGTGGTCATCCGCGATCCCGGGACCGTTCCCGAGACGGAGCGCCTCGGCAACGAGCTGCGATCGACGATCGAGGAGCTGCTGCGGGCCCGACGCACGATCGACCTGCAGCGTGACGAGCTGGAGCGCGCCTCCACAGTCGATGCGCTCACCGGCGTCGCCAGCCGCTCCGCGATCCTCGACCGGCTCCGGGTCGAGCTGGCCCAGTCGCGGCGCTATCGCCACCCGCTGGCCGTCGTCCTCCTCGACGTCGACGACTTCGCGGCCCTGAACCACGTCCATGGGATCGAGGGTGGCGACGCCATCCTGCGCGAGATGGCGCTCCGGATCCGTCTGCGGGTCCGCGAGGCGGATGCGCTCGGCCGCGCCGGCAGCGACGGATTCATCGCCGCGCTCCCCCACACCGACGAGGGCGGGGCGGCGACCTTCGCCGACGCCCTTCGGCACCGGCTCGCGCTGCGGCCGGTCATGGTCGGCGAGGCGATGGTCTCGGTCACCGTCAGCATCGGCGTCGCGATGATGCGGCCCGGCGAGGAGCTCGACCTCAACGGCCTGCTCGAACGTGTCGACGAGGCGCTCGCAAGCGCGCGCAGGGCCGGTGGCAACCGGATCGCGCTCGACCGGGAGCACGGCCTGGCGCGGCTGGAGGAGAAGCGCGACCTGAGCTTCAATCATCGGGCGACGCCCGAGGAGGACTCGAGCGCCTGAACCGGGCGGGGCCGTCGATGTATGACGCCCAGCGGCGTCTACGCCGAGAGCGAGTCCGAGCGTCCAGCGCGCGTGAGAGCACGAAATGGCCCTTTGCGCCGGTCATTGCCCGGCGGCCGGTTATCCACGCGTGTCATACAATGTGTGGGTACGATCTGTGGATAACCACCTATCCCCGCCGGCCGTTTGCTGGCACCGTTGAGGCTGATCATGCCCTCCACCTCCGCCGCGCTCTCCGCCCGCCTCATCTTTCCGACGAAAGAGATCGTGGAGGAGTACTACCTGCCGATCATCTACACCGCCTGCCGCACCTGCTACTCGGAGCAGATGCCCGACCAGATCTGGGATAAGGCGGTCAGCCGCGGCGTCGCGGACGAGAAGCAGCAGAGCCTCGTGCGCAAGGTGATGGAGTCCGGCCACGGCTCGACGATCGAGCACGTCAACTTCACGTTCGCGATCAGCGGCGTGACCCGAACGCTCTCGCATCAGCTCGTCCGTCACCGCGCGGGCACCGCCTTCGACCAGCAGTCGCAGCGTTACGTCAGCTTCAAGAAGCGCGACAACTACACGGTCCCCGACTCGATCGCCGGCGGGGACCTCCCCGACGATCTCGCCGGGCGCTTCCAGCGCGCGATCGACGAGAACCTCGACCTGTACGGGCAGCTGCTCCAGGCCGAGGTGCCGGCCGAGGACGCTCGGTTCATCTTCCCGAACGCGATGCAGACGAACCTCATCATGACGGTCAACCTGCGCCAGCTCATCCACATGAGCGGCCTGCGCCTGTGCACGATGGCCCAGTGGGAGATCCGGCAGCTGTTCAAGCAGATCCGGCACGAGATCTTCCGGGTCTCGCCCTTCTTCGGGTCGTTGCTTGCGCCGAAGTGCGTCCCCCTCGGCTACTGCGACGAGATGGGGAATCGCGACGAGCACTGCCGCATCAAGCCGCACCGCGACACGGTCATGGCCGTCTGGGACGCGTACCGCGGCGGGTCGCTGGCCGAGACCGATGGCCCCGTCGTGCCGGAGACGAGCCCGTTCCGCCCGAAGCCCCGGCGCGTGCCGCTGCCGGTCTCGGACGGCGACGTGCGTCCGGCCCACGGCGATCCGGTCGGGGCGCTCATCGGGCAGGCAGGCGATTCCGACCGCGTCTGACGCACGCTACCCTCGCGGAGTGCACCCGCCGATGGCACCCGCACGATGACGCACGAGGGCCGCCGCCCCGGCGACCGCCGCGTGCGCGTCGAGCGCACGCGACCCGAGAAGTTCACGATCAAGGCCCCGAAGCCGCTGCGCCACGCGCCGCCGCCGGCTGTCTCGCTGCTGCTGCTCTTTGCCATCCTCATCACGGTCGGCACGATCCTGCTCATGCTGCCGATCGCGTCGGCGAGCGGCGAACCGACCCGCTTCATCGACGCGTTCTTCACCGCGACCAGCGCCTCGTGCGTCACCGGGCTCGTCGTGCTCGACACGGCGAACCACTGGAGCCCGTTCGGGCAGGTCGTGATCATGCTGCTCATCCAGCTCGGCGGCTTCGGGATCATGGCCGGTTCGACCCTGCTCCTCTTCCTGTTCCTGCGCCGCACCACGCTCCGCGACCGAGTGCTCGTCCAAGAGTCACTCGGCGGCATGCATCTCGGTACCGTCTTCACGCTCGTGAAGCGCATCGCCATCTTCACGATCGTGTGCGAGGTGATCGGCGCGGTCATCCTGTCGATCGCCTTCATGGCCGGCCCCGAAGCCGGCCCGCGGTGGCACCCGATGGGGATCTGGTGGGGCATCTTCCACTCGATCTCGGCGTTCAACAACGCAGGCTTCGACCTGACCGGCGGCTTCCAGTCGCTCATCCCGTTCCGCGACGATTGGGTCGTGCTGCTCACCCACGGCGTGCTGCTCGTCCTCGGTGGACTGGGCTTCGCGATCGTCGGCGATGCCGTCGCGCGGCGTCGATGGTCGCGCATGGCCCTCGAGACGAAGCTCGT
>CAZKFP010000122.1:0-8575 GCA_964552085.1 uncultured Steroidobacteraceae bacterium | reverse complement strand
CAGGCCGAGGCCCGCCGCGAGCCACCGCGCCGCCCCCAGGTCTGAGCCCGCGACGATGAGCACCGACGCGCGCCCGGTGCGGGTCGCCGTCGAGGCGCTGGCCGATCGCCCGGAGCGGACCTTCACGTACCTTCTGCCGGCCGCGCTCGACGACGCTCGGCCCGGGTCGCTCGTGCTCGTGCCGTACGGGAGGCGCCTGGCCCTCGGGTACCTCCTCGACGGCGACGCCGAGCCCGCCGCGGCCGAGCTCAAGGCGGTCGAGGCGGTCGTTTCGGCACCGATGCTCACGCCGGAGCTCCTCACGCTCGCCGAGGAGATCTCGGCCTACTACCGCGCGCCGATCGGCACGACGCTCGCCTCGATGCTGCCCCCGGGCCTCGAGTCGAGGCTGGCGCGGCGCTGGGTCGTCGAGCGCCCGTCGGAGCTGCCATCGGCGCTCGCGGAGAGCGCCGACGACGAGGGACGGATCGCGGACGCCGCGCTGATGCGTCATGCGCCGCGTCGCGGCCGCGCCGCCTGGGTCGAGGGGCTGCGGCGCTCCGGCGTCCTGCGCGCGGAGTGGTCGCTGCGATCGGCGGACGTGTCGGTGCGCCGCGTTCGCGTCGTTCGGGCGGTGCCGTCGGACGCGGAGCCGCCGCGCCGTGCCCCGGTTCAGCGCGCCCTGCTCGAGGCGCTCGGCGAGGGCGAGCGCACGATGGCCGAGCTGGCGGAAGAGCTGGGCACCGAGCCGGCCAGCCTTCTCGCCCCCGCGCGTCGCCTCGAGGCCCTCGGCCGCGTGGAGCTGGACTGGCGCAGTGTCGACCGCGATCCGCTCGCCCATCGTGAGCGAGGGTTGAGCCTGCGCCACGAGCTCGCCGGCGAGCAGGTCGCGGCGCTCGACGCGATTGCGCGGCTGGCGCCCGGCGCGGAGCTTCTGCTCGAGGGCGTCGCCGCGTCCGGCAAGACCGACGTCTACCTGGCCGCCGTGCAGGAGACGCTCGCGGCAGGACGGGGCGCGATCGTGCTCGTGCCCGAGGTGAGCCTCGTCCCCCAGCTCGCCGCCCGACTGCGCGCGACGGTGGGGGACGAGCTCGCCGTCCTGCACTCCGGCCTCTCGGGTGGGGAGCGCCATGACGAGTGGTGGCGCATCCTGCGCGGCGAGGCGCGGGTCGTCATCGGGACGCGGACCGCGGCCTTCGCGCCGCTCGCGCCCGGGCTCATCGTCGTCGACGAGGAGCACGACGGCGGCTACAAGTCGGACCGGACGCCGCGCTACGACGCGCGCTGGGTCGCCCGTCGGCGGGCGAGCCTCGCCGGCGCGCGGGTCGTGCTCGGCAGCGCCACGCCCGACCTCGTGAGCCTGGCCCGGGTGCGGGGTGGCCACGCCGAGCTCGTCCGCCTCGTCGACCGCCGCGTCGGCGGCACGCCGGAGATCGAGGTCGTCGACCTGCGTGCCGAGCTGGCGGGCGGGAATCGGTCGATCTTCTCCGGTGCGCTGGCGACCGCGCTCGGCGAGCTTCGCCGGGGGAGCGAGCAGGCGGTCCTGCTCATCAACCGGCGCGGGGCCGCGACGTTCGTGCTGTGCCGCGACTGCGGCGAGAGCCTGCGCTGCCCGAACTGCGAGCTGCCGTTCGTCTATCACCTGGATGGGGGAACGCTGCGCTGCCATCACTGCGGCCTGACCGATGCGCCGCCGGAGCGCTGCCCGGCCTGTGGCAGCTCCCGCATCCGCTACTTCGGCGCCGGCACACAACGAGTCGAGGCTGAGCTGCGCGGCCGCTTTCCCGGGCTTCGCGTCGCGCGTCTCGACTCCGACGCCCTGGCCGCGCGGCGCGGGTTCGAGGCCGTCTACGACGACTTTCGCGAGGGACGTGTCGACGTCCTCGTCGGTACGCAGCTCGCCGCCAAGGGCCTCGACCTGCCGTCGGTGACGCTCGCGGCGGTCATCGCAGCCGACGTGACGCTCAACCTGCCCGACTACCGCGCCGCCGAGCGGACCTTCGCGCTGCTTGCCCAGGTCGCCGGACGGGCCGGCCGCGGACCGATGTCGGGGCGCGTCGTCATCCAGAGCTACGCACCGGGCCACTACGCGGTCCGCGCCGCCGCCGCGCTCGACGTCGAGGGGTTCGCCGACGAGGAGCTCCTGCGTCGCCGGCTGCTCGGCTATCCGCCGTTCAGCGTCCTGGCCCGGCTGCTCGTCGGGGATGCCGACCGTGGCCGGGCCGAGGAGCGTGCGCGGGCGGCGGCCGAGGCGGTCACGACGCCGGGCGTCGAGGTGCTCGGCCCGCAGCCGTCGTACGTGCCGCGACGCGCCGGCCGCTATCGGTTCCAGGTCGTCCTGCGCGCGCCGGACGCCGAGACGCGCTCAGTTGCGCTCGAGCGGGTGCCGGCCGGCGTGGCGATCGACGTCGATCCCGAGTCGCTCCTGTGACTCGGTACAATGCGCACCGCCATGGCCATCAGACGCATCGTCACCGCCGAAGAGCCGATCCTGCGCGAACGCACGAAGCGGGTCTCGACCTTCGACGCGAGCCTCCATCGCCTCCTCGACGACATGCTCGAGACGATGCGGGACGCCCCGGGCGTCGGGCTGGCGGCGAACCAGGTCGGGATCCCGCTGCAGGTCGCGGTGATCGAGATCGAGGATCGGATCACCGAGCTCGTCAACCCGCAGATCGTTCGGTCATCCGGCGAGCAGCTCGACTGGGAGGGGTGCCTCTCGATCCCGGGCTACGTCGCCGAGGTGGAGCGCGCGGCGAAGGTGACGGTCAAGGCTCGTGACCGGCACGGCCGGGAGTTCCGGGTGAAGGGCGAGGAGCTCATGGCTCGCGCACTGCAGCACGAGATCGACCACCTCAACGGCGCTCTCTACATCGACTACCTCGAGGCGGGCGACGAGCTCGTTCGCGTCAGCGACACGCACGAGGGGGTTGTCGAAGAGTCAGCCGCCGGGATCTGAGTGGGCCGGATTGGGCGTATCGCCTTCCTCGGTACGGGAGACTTCGGCATTCCGCTGCTGGCGCGGGTCGCCGAGATGGCCGACGAGCTCGTCGTCGTCAGCCAGCCCGACCGCCCCGCCGGCCGCCGGCTCCATGTGCGCGCCAGCCCGGTGGCGGCGTACGCGCGCGAGCGGGGCCATCGCCTGCTGACGCCGGCGCGCCTGCGCTCGGACGAGGCACGGTCTGCGCTCGCGGAGGTCGCGCCCGACGGCCTCGTCCTCGCGGCGTACGGCCAGCTCGTGCCGCAGTCGATCCTCGACCTGGGCGGCCGGCCGCCGCTGAACGTCCACCCGTCGCTCCTGCCGCGGCACCGCGGCGCGGCGCCGGTCGCCGGGACGATCCTGGCCGGTGATGCGACCGGAGGGCTGACGCTCATGATCATGACCGTCGCGCTCGACGCCGGCCCCGTCGTCAAGCAGTGGCCGGTCGAGCTGACCGGACGTGAGACGACGCCGGAGCTCGAGGCCCGCCTGGCCGGCCTCGCCGCGGAGGTCGTCCCCGGCGAGCTTGAGCGCTGGGCGGCGGGGGAGACGTACTCCGAGCCACAGGACGAATCGGCCGCGACGCACGTCCATCCGTTCAGCCGGAAGGACGGATGGATCGACTGGCGGCGGCCGGCGATCGAGATCGATCGCCAGGTGCGCGCCCTCCAGCCGTGGCCCGGCGCGTGGACGACGATCGACGACAAGCGGCTGCATGTGCGGGGCGCGCATCCGGTGGCCGGGGTGGACGACGTGCCGATCGGCGCGCTCCTGCCCGGCGACGAGCCGCGCGTGGCCTGCGGGGTGGGGGCGCTGGCCCTCGAGGTCGTCCAGCCGCAGGGCCGCGCGGCGATGCCGGCCGACGCGTGGCGGCACGGACTTCCGCGCGAGCACGTTCTCGTCGGCGGTGGCGGACGCCCCGAGGACGGGTCCGGCTAGGAGCTCGCCGAGCCGACGAGCTGCTCGTCGATCGGCTCGCCGGGGAGGTGGAGCAGGTTTCTCACGCTCCAGACGCCCTCGATGCCCTCGGCGTCGCGCTCGATTCGGTCTCGCATCTCGGCGTTCGGCACCTCGCCGCGCAGGACGAGGATGCCGCGCTCGACGCTCAGGTTGATGTCGCCCTTCGGGATCGACGGGTCGCGGAAGAGCTCCGTCTCCGCGCGGTCGCGGGTCGTGACGTCGTCGGTGGGGGCGACGCGGTTGCCACCCTCGGTCATCGCCTCGATCTTGCCGGACGCGAGGCTGCCCACGCTGTGAACGACCTGCTCGGCCTGCCGGCCAACCTGCCGGAGGGTCGCGACGCCCTGGTCGATGAGCCTGGCCCGGCGGCCGCGGCCACGAGCCGGGTCGGCGAGAAAGGCGGCGATCGCGCCGATGGCTGCGCCGCCGGCGGCCATGGCCGCCGAGCCCAGCCAGCCTGGGCCGGCGGAGCCTCCGGCGATCGCGCGGCCGGCGCGGCGTCGGTTGCGGGTGGCTTCTTCCCTGGTCGTGTCCATGAACTTCATGGCGATTGATCTCCTCTGTGGTTTGACCGACCACCATCGCAGGTACTGTGCCGGGCGCCGCATCGGCTCCGCACGGACCGGCCGTGGGGGGTCTGAGCGGCCCTTCCGATATACTCAATTCGATGTTCCTCGATCCGCTCTACATCGTCGTCCTCGTCGTCACGCTCGGCATCACCGGCTGGGCGGCGTGGCGTGTCCGCTCGACGTATTCGAAGTGGTCGAAGGTCGACTCGGGCATCAACGTCGACGCGTTCGACTTCGCGCGGCAGCTCCTCGATCGCCAGGGCCTGCGACACGTGCGCATCGAGCCGACGCCCGGCAAGCTGACCGACCACTACGATCCGCGCGGCAAGATCCTCCGCGTGAGCACCCAGGTCGCCGACGCGACGGCCCTCTCGACCTCCGGCGCGGCCGTGGGCGCTGCGTCCCGTCTCTCGGTGGCGGCGGCCGCGGTCATCGCGCACGAGGTCGGACACGCGCTCCAGGACCATGCCGGCGAGCCGGCCATGAAGCTGCGCCAGGCGATCGTGCCGGCCGCGCAGTTCGGCTCGACCATCGCACCATGGCTCATCATCGCCGGCTTCTGGCTCGAGCTCACGGGCCTCGCGCTCGTCGGACTCATCGCGTTCGCGGCCGCGGTGCTCTTCACCTTCGCGACCCTGCCGGTCGAGATCGGCGCTTCGGGCAAGGCGCTCGCCTTCGTGAACGGGCTCGGCATGGCCGGGGAGCGGCAGGCGGGTGCCCGCGACGTGCTCAAGGCCGCCGCCTGGACGTACGTCGCCGCCGCGTTGACGGCGCTCCTGATGTTCCTGTATTACGCGTGGCTGATCTTCGGTCGACGTGACTGACGCGCCGCAGCCCGGACCGAGTCCGGCGATCAGCGAGCTCGACCTCCCATCGCTCGCCGCGTGGCTCGACGCTCGCGGCGAGCCCGCGTACCGGGCCGGCCAGGTCCTCGCCGGCGTCCACCGACCCGACGTCGGTGCGTTCGGTGACCTGACCGAGCTGCCGCTCGAGCTTCGTGCCGCCCTCGCAGCCGCCTTCCGCTTCAGCACGATCGTGGACAGCCACGTCATCGGCGCCGACGGGGGACAGACCGCGAAGGCGGTGCACGAGCTGCACGACGGCCAGCGCATCGAGTCCGTGCTCATGCGCTACCCGGCGCGCGGTGCCTCGGCCGAGCGCACGACGATCTGCATCAGCTCCCAGGCCGGCTGCGCCGTCGCATGCCCCTTCTGCGCCACGGGGCAGGCCGGTTTCGCGCGCCAGCTCAGCCCCGGCGAGATCGTCGACCAGGTCCTGCTCTGGCACCGGCCGCCGTGGCGGGCGCTCGGCGATGCGAGGGCGGGCCACTACAACGTCGTGTTCATGGGCATGGGCGAGCCGCTGAACAACGCGGACCGCGTCTTCAGCGCGGTACGGCTGCTCAACGACCCTGGACGTCTCGGGATCGGCGCGCGCCACATCACCGTCTCGACTTCCGGCGTCGTCCCGGGCATGGACCGCATGATCGAGGAGCTGCCCCAGGTGAACCTCGCGATCAGCCTGCATGCCTCCACCGACGAGCTGCGTGACGAGCTCGTGCCGATCAACCGCAAGTGGCCGATCGAGGAGGTCGTCACTGCCGGTCGCCGCTTCGCCGCCCGAACCGGGCGGCGAGTCAGCCTCGAGTACGTGATGATCGACGGCATGAACGACACCGACGAGCAGGCCCGAGGCCTGGCTCGCCTCGCGCACGGCTGGCGCTCGCACGTCAACCTCATCCCGCTCAACCCGACGCCCGGTTCGCGCTGGAGCGGGACGCCTGCGGCAGGGATCGAGCGTTTCGTCGCCACCCTGCGCGCCGGTGGCATCACGGTCACCGTGCGTGACACGCGCGGCCGCGAGATCGAGGCGGCCTGCGGCCAGCTGCACGCCCAGCTCTCGGGCCGCTCGTTGCGCGAGGCGCGCGAGGCGGCATCGGTCGCGCGCGCATGACGTCAGCACCCCAGATCAGCGCGAGCATCCTGAACGCGGACTTCAGCCGGCTCGGCTCCGAGGTCGAGCGCGCGGCCGATGGCGGCGTCGACTCGATCCACCTCGACGTCATGGACGGCCACTTCGTCGACAACCTGACGATGGGGCCCGTCGTGATCGACGCGGTCCGGCCGTCGACGAGCCTCCCGTTCCACAGCCACCTGATGATCAACAACCCGCTCGCCTTCATCGAGCGCTACGCGCAGGCCGGCAGCGACATCATCGCCTTCCATGTCGAGGCCGATGACGACCCCGGCGCGGTCATCGCCGAGATCGAGCGCAGCGGGAAGCGGCCGGGGATCGCGCTCAACCCCGAGACGGAGGCAGAGGCGGTGTATCCATGGCTCGATCGCCTCGACCTGCTGCTCGTCATGACCGTGCATCCCGGCTGGGGCGGCCAGGCCTTCCTGTCCGACGTCCTCGTGAAGCTGCGGCGGCTGCGCGACGAGATCGACCGCCGCGGCCTCGACGTCGAGATCGGGGTCGACGGTGGTGTGAACCTCGAGACGATCGGTCGCTCGCATGCCGCGGGCGGGGAGGTGCTCGTCGTCGGGAGCGCGCTGTACAGTACCGACGGCGACCTGGCGCCCACGGTTGCCGCCCTGCGTGCCGCCGCGCTGGCCGGCGCGGACGCCGAATCCGATCCCGAAAGGACCTGACGCTGCTGCCTCGTCGCTACCCGCCGCTCGCCGCCGTGGCACTCATCCTCGGACTGGCGCTTGCCGCCTGCGGGCTGGATGGCCCGGACCTCCCCTTCGTTCCCACCCCCGAGCCGACGCCCGAGCAGCCGCGCGAGGTGGTCGTCACGGTCGTCACGCGCGGGACGGGAGAGCCAGTGGCCGGCGCGGAGGTGCGCGTCGAGGATGACGAGCTCACGACCGATGACGGCGGCGGCGTCACGTTGACCGCGATGCGCGGCGCGACGGTCGAGGTCGAGGCACCCGGCCACGACGCCGCGGAGGCACCGGTGCCCGACGAGGGCGAGATCGTCGTGGAGCTGCGGTCGAACGTCGTGGGCGGCACGGTCGCCGGACCGGACGGTGAGCCGATCGCTGACGTCCGCGTCTTCGTCGACGGCGGCGAGGTCATGGTCGAGACCGACGACGCGGGCGCGTACGAGCTCCAGGGCGTCCCGGAGGACGCGACGCTCATCTTCAAGATGCCCGGCTATCGCCTCGGCGAGCTGCCCGCGGGCGACGAGACGCGGCTGGACGTCGTCATGCAGCCCTTCGAAGCGCGCGCCCTCTACGCCCCGTCCGCCGTCTTCGAGGCGCCGGGGCGGCTCGACGCGATACTCGAGCTCCTCGACCGCACGGAGGCGAACGCGCTTGTCATCGACGTCAAGGAGACCGATGGTCGCCTGTATTACGTGACCGACCTCGAGGAGGCGGCGGAGGTCGGCGCCATCCGCGAGAGCCCGATCTTCGACCTCGCCGAGCTGCTGCCGATGCTGCGCGAGCGTGGCATCTACACGATCGCGCGCGTCGTCGTCATGAAGGACAACACCTCGGCGGCGGCGCGCACTGAGCTCGCGGTGCGCAACACCGCGACCGGCCAGCCGTGGCGTGACAACCTCGGCGGTGCGTGGCTCGACCCGTCCGCGCCGGGCGTGGCGGAGTACGTCGCCGCGATCGCCCGCGACCTCGCGGATCGCGGCTTCGACGAGGTGCAGCTCGACTACATCCGCTTCTACAGCGACGGGCCGTACGCGCTGGCCGACACGAACCTGCCGAACACGCAGTCGTTCCGGCTCCCGGCGATCGGGCGCGTGCTCAGGGTCGTCAGCCAGGAGCTCGAAATGACCCGCAGCTTCCTTGCAGCCGACGTCTTCCCGATCAGCTTCATCGTGGCCGACGACCAGGGGATCGGCCAGCGGCCGGAGGTGATCATGCCCTTTGTCGACTACGTCAATCCGATGGTCTACCCCTCGCACTACGGCCCCGGCGTGTTCGGGTTCCCCGTGCCGAACGATCACCCGTACGAGGTGACCGACCAGACGCTCGAGATCATGAGCCGCCAGGCCGAGGGCTTGCCGACCGTCATCCGGCCGTGGATCCAGGACTTCGGCTATGGCCCGTTCCCGCCGTACACGCCC
>CAZKFP010000121.1:0-21653 GCA_964552085.1 uncultured Steroidobacteraceae bacterium | reverse complement strand
CCGCGCTCGAGCTGGAGGTCCAGGTCGCCGGCGTACACGACCGTGTCGCCGTAGCGCTTCTCGATGTCCGTCAGCGTGATCACCGTCCGGCCGCTGCGCGGTGGCTCCGGGAACCGGAACCTCACGCTCCTGGCGCGGGCGCTCGGTGCGGCGATGCGGTCGAGCCGCTCGAGGGACTTGACGCGCGACTGGACCTGGCGTGCCTTGCTGGCCTTGTAGCGGAAGCGGTCGATGAAGGCCTGGGTATGGGCGATCTTGCGCTGCTGGTTTCGTGCCGCCGACTCGAGCTGCTCCATCCGTTCGGTGCGCTGCTCGACGAAGTCGGCGTAGTCGCCGACGTACTCGGTGGCGCGCTCGTCGTGGAGCTCGAGCACGCGGTTCGCGACGTCATTGATGAAGTCGCGGTCGTGGCTGACCAGGACGATGGCCCCCGCGTAGACGGCCAGGAATCCCTGCAGCCACTCGACCGAGGCGAGGTCGAGATGGTTCGTCGGCTCGTCGAGGAGCAGGACGTCGGGGTTCTGCAGCAGCAGGCGCGCGAGGGCCACGCGCATCATCCAGCCGCCGCTGAACTCACCGATGTCGCGCTCCATGTCCGGCTCGGCGAAGCCGAGACCGGCGAGGATCCGGCGCGCCTCGGCCTCCATGCCGTAGCCGCCGAGCGCCTCGAACCGATGTTGGAGGCGGCCGTACTCGTCCATCAGCTCGTGCAGCTCCTCGTCGTCGGCCGCCTCGGTGAGCTCCGTCTCGATGTGGCGCATCCGTCGCTCGATGCCGCTCACCTCGCCCGCGCCGGCGAGCACCTCGGCCAGGACGCTCCGTCCGCGGCTCTCGGCCACCTCCTGGCGCAGGTAGCCGATGACGACGTCGCGGCCGCGCGTGATCGTGCCGCCGTCCGGTTGCTGGTCGCCGGTGATGAGCTCGAGCAGCGTCGTCTTGCCGGCACCGTTGGGACCGACCACGGCGATGCGCCGCCCGGCGCTGATCATCAGGCCGACGTCGCTGAACAGGTGCTGCGCGGCGTGGCTCTTCGACACGCCCGCGAGGGTCACGAGGCTCATGGGGCGTCGAGCATGGTAGCGGCGCTAGTCGTTGGCGACGAGCCGTGCTCCGGCGGTGTCGAAGCGCAGGCGGGTCGCCATCCCAGCCACCCCGGAGGCGTTCCAGGCCTTCTCCACGGCGTGCGCCGATGGCGGGGAGTCGCAGATGGCGAGCACGGTCGGCCCTGCCCCCGAAAGGCACGCGCCGGCCGCGCCTCGCTCGTACGCGATCTCGATGAGCTTCCCGCTCCCGTCGAGCCGCGGAAGGCGGTACGGCTGGTGGAGCTCATCGGCCATGGCGGTGCGCAGCAGCCCGGCGTCGGAGGTCATGATCGCGGTCGCCAACAGTGCGCTGCGTCCGGCCTGGCGGGCCGCAGCGGCGTGGGCGACCGTCGAGGGCAGCACGCCGCGCATCTCGTGGGTGCGGCTCTCGCGCTGCGGGATGAAGGCCACCGGGATCCAGGCCTCGGGGACGCGGAAGCGGCGGAGGGCGATCGTTCGATGGCCGGTCGTCTCGTCGGCGCCGGCGTCCTCCACGCCGGCGCTGTCGACCGCGATGGCGAAGCCGCCGTACAGCGCCGCAGCGACGTTGTCGGGATGACCCTCCAGTCGCGCGGCCAGGGCAAGCAGCTCATCGGCCTCGACCGCGCGTCGACCGACCGCCGCGCCGAGGACGGCACCGGCCACGATCGCGGCGGCGCTGCTGCCAAGGCCGCGGGCCGACGGGATCATGCTCGACACCTCGAGCCGCCACGAGCCGGAACCGGGAGCGGCGGAGGCGCGCAGGCCCTCGCGAAAGGCACGGATCAGCAGGTTGTCGCCTGCGGGTTCCTCGTCGCGTGGCGTGCCCTCGCCCCGCGCGTTGAGCACGATGCCTGCCTCGTCGCCGTGCCAGAGCTCGGCGCGCAGCTTGAGCGAAAGCGCAACCGCGAAGCAGTCGAACCCGCTGCCGAGGTTCGCGCTCGAGGCCGGAACGTCGACGCTGGCGATGGGCGGCATGCGAGCCCGAGTATAGGGTCGCGTCCACGTCGTCCGACCGGCGTCACGCGGGCCGCCTCAGACGGTCGGAGTCACCCGCTCGACGGCGGCGATCAGGTCGTCGAAGCCGAACGGCTTGCTGACGTACGCGCTCGCGGCAATCTCCGACGCCCAGCGCGCGGCGTCGCGGGCCGCGGTCATGACGACGATCGGCGTGTGATGCCCTCGCCGCTGCATCTCGGCGGCGAAGCCCCAGCCGTCGAGCACCGGCATCCGCATGTCGAGCAGGATCACGTCCGGGGCGTGCTCGTCGTAGGCGACGAGCCCCTCGGCGCCGTTCGCCGCCTCGGCGACGGCGTAGCCCTCGATCTCGAGCATCGCGGCGACCGTCGCTCGGATGTCCGGCTCGTCGTCGGCGACGAGGACGCCGATCTTAGGCATCGGCCGCTGCCTCCGTTCCGCCGGCCGGCCAGCCTTCCGAGGCCGAGGCCGAGGCCGAGGCCGAGGCTGGGGCCGCGACCGAGGGAACCTGCGCATGTGCGGGGAGGGCGACGTTGAAGGTACTGCCGCCCCCCGGCGTAGAGCCGGCCCAGATCCGTCCGCCGTGGGCATCCACGATGGCACGACAGATGTACAGCCCGAGGCCCATCCCTGTATCGGTGATGCTCTGGACGTTCGAGGCCCGGTAGAACCGCTCGAAGATCTGCTCGCGTTCGCTCTCCGGAATGCCGACGCCATGGTCCACGACGGCGAGGTGCGCTTCGGCACCCTCGCGGCGCAGGTGCACTTCGGGGAGCTTCCCGTCCGACGTGTACTTCAGGGCGTTCTCGATCAGGTTGTCGATCACCTGCTCGATCCGCAACGTGTCCACGGAGCTGACGATAGCCTCTTCGGGCGCGATGACCTCCAGGTCGAGCCCCTGGTCGCGGAAGCGCTGCCGGACGGCCCCGACAACGTCACGCAGATCCGCGGCGGTGCGGTCCATGACGGCCGCGCCCTGTTCGAGGCGCTGGGCATCGAGCAGCTCGCTCACGAGGTCGCGCAGCCGCCGTGCCTCCCGCGCGATGCGTGAGACACCGGCGGGGTCGACCGGCGCCGACGGGTCGCGCGCGACGCGACGCTCGAGGAGCTCGGCCTGTCCGAGCACGACGGTCAAGGGCGTTCGCAGGTCGTGCGCGGCCGCTGAGAGGAACTCCTCTTTCAGGCGTGCCGCGTCCTCCCTGGAGCGCAGGCCTGAGGCCTCTGCGGCCAGCTTCCGCGCGTCGAGGATGACGGCGGTCTGGTTGGCCAGGAGGTCGAGTAGCCAGAGGTCATCCTCGACGAAGATCGGCGCGCGGGATGCGTAGACGGTCAGGACGCCCAGCTGCTTCTCCCCCAGCGTGATCGGCGCGGCAATGACCATGCTGGCGCCGGCCTGCCGGTAGTCGTCGGCGTGCTCGGGATCCGAGGCCACCGCGTCGAGGGCGACGACCCTGCGCTGCTGGATGAACGCCCGACCGGCCACATAGGCGTCCTCGGGAGCGTCGATCCAGGCGCCGACCGCGTCCACGTATCGCAGCGTCGCGTTCTCGGGGTCGGCGACGCCGATCGACGCCCCGCTCGCCCCGAGTGCCGCCGCCGCGGCATGCTCCAGCTCGACGATCGCACGTCGCTCATCGGTCAGGCCGGTGAGGTGGACCGAGCCCTGCAGGAAGCGTCGCAGGTGGGGCTCGCGCCAGGCGCGCCGAACCCACGTGGGTGGCGCGAAGCCGAGGAAAAAGGCAACGACGGCCGTCAGCGCCATGACCTGCCCGACCGCTGAGAGGCCGGGGAGCTGGAGCAGCAGGCCGACGAGAAGCACGACGATCGCCGCGATGAAGGTCACCGCGCCGATCGCGACCGCCGTCATCCGACGGCGCGTGATCCCGTGCGACCGCGCGGCGGCGCGCGCGAAGGCGAACGCCGCGTATCCGCCAATCGCCCCGAACCAGGCGATGAGCGCGAGCTCCACGACCTCGGCCAGGGGGTCGAAGGCAAGGACGACAAGCGCCGAAACGAGCACAAACGTCGCCGTCCCCGCCCATTGGACCCACCGCGGCGTCCCGCTAAAGTCGTCGACGAGGCGCAGCATGGCGAGCGGCGCCACGCTCAGAAGCACGATGAGAACGCTCGTCACCCACGGCTGCCCGGGCGCCAACGAGCCCGCGATGCGACTCATGACGACCACCGCCGCAATCGATCCGAACAGGAGAACCGTATTCAGGCTGGCGCGCGACGGTTGGCGCAGGGCATGACGCAGCACGGCCACGAAGAGGCCGATGAACAGCACCTGATTGGCGAGGCTGATCAGCTCGAGTGCACTCATCCCGTCACGGGCTTCGGTTGCGCCCCATCTCCGCACGCGGCGTGCCAGCGACCGAGCGGCCGTTCAGCGCGACCCGCCGCTCAGCTGGGCGTGGCGAAAGCAGCTCACGACGTGATCGTTGACGAGCCCCGCGGACTGCATGAAGGCATAGCAGATCGTCGGTCCGACGAACGTGAAGCCGATCGCGCGCAGCGCCCGCGACATCGCGTTCGAGGCCTCCGTCGAGGCGGGCACCTCGTCGAGGGTTCGCCACCGGTTCTGGATCGTGCGTCTGTCGACGAAGGACCAGATCAACGCGCCGAAGTCGGAAACGCCCAGGTACGCGCGTGCGTTGCCGATGCACGAGGCGATCTTGGCGGCATTCCGCACGATGCGCGCATCGGCCATGAGCCGTTCGCGGTCGACATCGGTGTAAGCGGCGATGCGGGCTGCTTCGAAGCCGTCGAAGGCGGACCGATAGCCGTCACGCCGGCGAAGGATCGTGATCCAGGCCAGCCCGGCCTGGGCGCCCTCCAGGCAGAGCAGTTCGAAGAGTCGGTGCGGGTCGCGCATCGGGACGCCCCACTCAGCGTCGTGGTAGACCACGTACAGCGGGTCGGACCCGGCCCACCCGCAGCGCTCCAGGCCTGCCATCACCCCAGCAGGACGGTCGCGATGAGGAGATAGACGACGAGCCCGGACGCGTCGATGAGCGCGGTGATCAGGGGCACGCTCACGACCGCCGGATCGAGGCGCAGCCGCTTCGCGACGAGCGGCAGCCCGGACCCGATCAGCGCCGCGAGGGTGCAGGCGATGAGCAGCGTCAGGCCGACGACGGCGCCGATGCCCGGGTCCACGAGCAGCGAGATCGGCACCAGCGCGACGATGGCGAGGACAGCACCGAGCAGCAGCCCGGTCGTCATCTCGCGCGCGACGACCTGTGGCAGGTCCGCCAGGCGGACCTCGCCCACCGCCATGGCGCGGGTGATCGTCGTGGCCGACTGCGCCCCGGTGTTGCCGGCGGTGCCGATGACGAGGGGTACGAAGAAGGCGAGCGCGACGATCTCGGACAGCGTCGGCTCGAAGACAGCCATGACGTTGACGGTGATCGCGCCGGCCGCGATGAACAGGATCAGCCAGATCACGCGGCTGCGCGCCAGCTGGAGCACGGAGGTGGCGAGGTACGGACGACCGAGCGGATCGGCGCCGGCCGCGCGGGCGACGTCCTCGGTCGCCTCCTCCTCGAGCACCTCCATCGCGTCGTCGACCGTCACGATGCCGACGAGGCGGTCCTCGTGGTCGACGATCGGCAGGGCGAGGAGGTCGGCCTCGCCGATGAGGCGCGCCACCTCCTCCTGGTCGGTGTCGACGCGGGCCGAGTACACGTCGGCGTCCATGAGGTCGCCGACGGATGCCGACGGATCGGCCAGCACGAGGTCGCGCAGGCCCAGCATGCCGACGAGCCGTCGCCGGTCGTCGGTCACCGGGAGCGCGTAGATCGTCTCGGACTCGCGTCCGACGGTGCGCAGGTGATCGACGGCCTGCGCCGCCGACATCCCGGCCCGCAGGCTCGCGACCTCGGGCGACATCAGGCGTCCGGCGGAGTCGGGCGGGTAGCCGAGGAGGGTGGAGGTGAGACGGCGCTCCGTGGCGGAGAGACCCGCCAGCAGGCGTCGCGCGACCGTGGCCGGCATCTCCTCGGTGAGCCGCGCCCGGTCGTCGGGATCCATCTCCTCGAACAGCTCGATCACGTTCGACTCGCGCAGCCCCTCGAGCAGCTCCTGCTCCACGGAGGGGTCGAGCAGCTCGAACACCTCGAGGGCACGGTCCTTGGCGAGGAGCCGGAACGGGATCGCGCGGCGCTCGCGCGGGAGCCGTGTGAGCTCCTCGGCGATCTCGACTGGATCGGCCTGTGCCAGCCAGCGATCGATGAGCTCCAGGTCGCTTCCCAGCAGGATCTCGTCGATCTCCATGGCCGGGACGGCGTCCGGGGTGCCGGAAAGCGTTGGTCGGGTCATCGGTGGAGAATAGTCCTCGCCGTGCGCGGGGCGAGCCGGACACGACGACGCCCGGGCCGTGGGGCCCGGGCGTATCGGTTGTGCTGCTGGTGCCGGGGCTACGCCTTCGAGCCGGCGAAGCCGAGTCGGGGAAGGCGGAAGGTCCAGCTCCGGCGTCCCGCCGAGGGCCGGCCCATCGGCTCCGCCGTCATCAGGCGGTGCGGGCGGGCCTCGATCTCGCGACGACGATCTTCCTCGACCGCCCGGGACAGCATCAGCGCGGTGACGGTGTTCATCTCCGGGCTCCTTTCGTTCGTTGTGGTTGGTGTGCCGTGTGCTTGCTGTCCGAAGTGTCGGGCAACGGACCGTCCGCGGCGACGGCCGGCGGTCGCAGGCGCGCGCGCGATCTTCCGCCGAGCGAGGGATACGTCATTCGTCCGCGGGCCGGCGGGCGCGCCGCCGTATCCTGTGGGCATGGAGGGCCCCGAGACATCCACGCGGCAGCTCACCTTCCTCTTCGCCGATGTCGAGGGCAGCACGCGGATGGCCGAACGTCATGGTGCGGCGGCGAGCCTGGCCCTGGCGCGCTACCACGAGGTGGCCGCGGGGGTTGCCGCCAGCCAGGGTGGTCGGATCTTCGAGCGCATCGGTGACGGCGCGTACGCGAGCTTCCCCGACGCTCGCTCGGCGGTACAGGCGGCCGACGCGCTCCAGGCCGCGATCGCGGAGGAAGACTGGGGGGAGGTCGGGCGCCTCCGGGTGCGGATCGCGCTCGTGAGCGGTGAGGTCGAGGTCCGCGAGGACCGCTACTACGGACGGCCGCTGTACCGTGCGGCGCGGCTCCAGGGACTGGCCGACGGGGGCGAGACCCTGCTGGCCGGCAGCACCGTGGACGCGCTCGACGCGTGGCTGCCCGACGGCACGGTGATCCGCGACCTGGGCGAGCAGCGACTGCGCGACGTGCCGGAGCCCGAGCGCGTGTACGCGCTGGTGCATACTTCGCGCGCGCGCCCCGGTCGGCCGCGCCCTGAGGAATCCGAGCAGAGACAGGGGAGCGAGACGTTGGCTGACGAAGAGGGACCGATCCGGGTGCTGCTGGTCGACGACCACGCGGTCGTTCGCCGCGGCCTGCGCGGCTTCCTGGAGCTGCTCAAGGACTTCGACGTCGTGGGCGAGGCCGAGAACGGGCGGGAGGGCGTCGCCGCTGCCGATCGCCTCGTGCCGGATGTCATCCTCATGGACCTGCTCATGCCCGAGATGGGCGGCCTCGAGGCGATCGGCGCCATCAAGCAGGCGCACCCGGAGATCGAGATCGTGGCCGTCACCTCGTTCATCGAGGAGGAGAAGGTCACGTCGGCCCTGGAGGCCGGCGCGTCGGGTTACCTACTCAAGGATGCGGAGGCGGAGGAGGTGGCGCAGGCCATTCGAGCCGCCTATCACGGCGAGGTGCACCTCGACCCCGCGGTCTCGCGCCTGCTCGCGCAGCGGATGCGCGCTCGCAAGGACGCCGAGCCGGTCGAGCCGCTCACCGCCCGCGAGAAGGAGGTCCTCTCGCAGCTGGCGAAGGGCGCCTCGAACAAGGAGATCGCCTACGAGCTGGGGATCACCGAGCGCACGGCGCGCACCCACGTCTCGAACATCCTCGGCAAGCTCGGGTTGGCGTCCCGCACGCAGGCGGCCCTCTACGCGGTGGAGCACAAGCTCGTCTAGACGGGACGGCACTCGAGCGCGGGACGTGGCCCGGGGCACGACGAAGCGCCCCATCCGGGCCGGACGGGGCGCTTTGGGACACGGCTGGAGCGTCAGCCCTCGACGATGAGGGTTCCGGTCATGGCCGGATGGAGCGAGCAGTCGAAGAAGTACTCTCCGGCATCCAGGGCGTCGAGCTCGTAGACGATCGTGCCGTCGGTCACCATCTCGCCCTCGAAGAGCTTCTCCGACCTCGAGGAGTCGGTGTAGATGGCGATGTTGTGGGGCATCGAGTCCTCGTTGACGAGCGCCACGGTGAAGGCCTCGTCCGCGGTGACCGTGACCGTGGCGGGCTCGAATGCCATGTCCACGGCCGTCACGGTGTGGTCCGCATCGGCGGGGTCGACGGTGCTGCCGCCATCCGCGGAGGCGCTGCCGCACGCGACGAGGAGCGCCGTCGCGGCCACGGCGAGGATCGAATGACGGATCGGATGCATCGGTTCGTTCTCCAGCAGAACGGACGGACCGGACGAATCCGGCCCGTCCGTCGGGTTCGGGTTGGCTAGGCGGCGGTCGAGCGGAAGCGAGCCGGCAGGACCGGTGCAACCGAGTCGATGGCGACGCGGACGAGGTTCATCGGGCTGCCGTACACGCGGACGATGTCGACCACCAGGAGCGCGATCAGCGCGACCTCGATGCCCTTGGCGATGAAGCCGAGGGTGAAGTACGGGCCCATCACGGCGTAGCCGACGATCGTCATTGCGGTGTAGCCCAGCAGCGCGATGCGCGGGAACCAGCTGAAGCGCTTGACGATGGCCGCCGGCGCGGCGGCGCCGATCACGACGAGCCCGGCCAGGCCGAGGTAGCCGAGACCGTTCAGGGTGAAGAGCAGGCCACCGAGGCCGAGGTGGATGTACGCCGTCGCGAGGGTCAGGCCGACGATGGCGGCGGTGAGCAGGGCACCGGCGGTGCGGCTGCGCAGGAGCTGGGTCACGGGCGGGAAACCTCCAGATTCGCTTCGTGCTCGACGCCGCGAGGGCATCGGTGGGTGTCGATGCGAGGAGTCTCCGTGCGGTCGGGGGTGCCGGGCATCGGCCAGACCGGTGAGACAGGCCCCCGACATTCGCGGCATGGCGGGCGGCGGAATGACGTAGATGGCGTCGCCGGTCGATGGCGTATCCTCTCGGCGGCCATGACCCGAGCACCCGCGCGCCAACGTCCGACGACTTCCCACGCGACCGCCGAGCAGCCCGAGACGCAGAGGATGCTCGCCCACGCCGTCGAGGAGGCCGCGCGGCTGCTCGATGCGGATGGGGCGATGGTGTATCTCGTCGAGGGCGAGAAGATGCGCTTCGCGGTCGACGCGGGCATCCGGAATCCCGAGGCGCAGCAGCTGATCCGCGAGCTGACGCTGCCGGTGGGCGTCGGGCTATTCGGGCACAGCGCTGCGACGGGGGAGATCGTCGTCACCGGCGACTATCGGCGTGACAAGCGCTTCGCGCACTCACGGGTGGCCGATCGCATCGTGGCGATCACGAACATGCGCTCGATGGCGGCGGCCCCGCTCATCGCCGAGGGCCAGGTGCTCGGCGCGCTCGGCGCGTTCTCGTCGCGGATTGACGATTTCGGCGACTCCGAGGTGGCGCTGCTGCGCGCGCTGGCCGACCATGCCGCCGCGGCGATCGCCAACCAGCGCCTCATCGAGCGGCTGGCGCAGTCGCAGGAGGAGCTGGCCCGCCGCGTCGACGCCCAGCGAACGCTCGGCAAGATCACCGCCGCGCTCGCCGGCATCCACAGCTCGGACGAGATCCTCCCCGAGGTGGTCGAGTCGGCGCGTCGGCTGCTCGGGTCGGATGGCGCTCACCTCACCCTCATGGATCCGAGCGGCGCGTTCCTGCTTCCGACCGTCGTCGTCGGCGGCAATTCCGCCTGGACCGAGGAGTGGCTCGCCGAGCTCGAGTTCCCGGTGAACGGCGGGATCAACGGCCTGGCGGCCGCGACCGGCTCCGTGACCGCGACCGCGGACTACATGATCGATCCGCGCATCCCGCACGCCCCCGACGACCAGGCGGTCGCCACCCGGCTCGGGCTGCGCGGCATGGCGTCAGCCCCGCTGCGCGGGCCGGAGGGGCAGGTGATCGGCACGCTTGCCGTCTCGTTCGAATCGGTTCACCGCTTCACCGACGATGAGCTGGAGCTGCTCGTCGGCCTCGCCGACCAGGCGGCCATCGCCATCTCGAACGCCCGACTCCTCGAGAAGGTCTCGAGCTCCGAGGGCCGGCTGCGGCAGCAGACCGATGAGCTCGCCCGCCGCGTGGACGCGCAGCGGACCCTCGCCGAGATGGCCGCCCAGCTGACGTCGCTGCGCGACCCCTCCGCGGTCCTGGAGCAGACACTGGTCGCGGCGGTCCGGCTGCTCAAGGGGGATGGCGGCCAGATCGGGATGATCAGCGCGGACGAGTCCGGGACGCTGCGCTGGGGAGATGGCCACTCGTTCGTCGACGGACGCCTCACGCCGTTCACGAAGGAGGACCATACGGCGGTCGACGAGGGTGTCTCGGGCCTCGCGGTCCGCGAGCGACGCGCGATGTGGACCGAGGACTACGTGACCGACGCCTCCTTCGGCCACGACGCGAACGCGGACCGGATCGCCCGGGAGCTCGGTATCCGGGCCGTCATCGCCGCCCCGCTGCTCGGCGAGGACGGTCCGATCGGCGCGATGGGTGTCTTCGTCAGGAGGCCTGGCGCATTCGACGCCGATGCCGCCGAGCTGCTCGGTCTCCTCGCCGACCAGGCCACGATCGTGCTCACGAACGCCCGTCTCTATGCCGAAGCCGAGATCGCGGCGGCGCAGCTGAGCGAGCGGATCGATGCCCAAGAGGCCGTCGCCGCGATCAGCGCGGAGATCGTCACGCTGCGAGATCCCGCGGCCGTCCTCCAGCGCACCGCCGAGGAGGCGCTGCGCCTGCTCGAGGCCGACACGGCCATCATCAACCCGTTGGAGGACAGCGACGCGCTCCTGGGCTGGCCGATCGCCTACGCGCCGAGCACGGAGCCGACCGACGACTTCCCGGTCCGCATCGGGGAGGGGATCAGCGGCCGTGCGATGGCGGAGCGGCGGGTCATGCGCACCGGCGATTACCTGACCGATCCCGACTTCGACCACACCGACGAGCTCGACGCGTACATCAAGCGCCGCGGGATCCGTTCGGTCATGACGGCGCCGCTCGTGAGCAGCGCGGGTGACCTGGGGGTCTTGACGGTCCAGGCCGCGCGACCGCATGCGTTCCACCAGGGCGACGCCGAGCTGCTCCGGGTCCTTGCCAACCAGGCGGCGATCGCCATCACGAATGCCCGGCTCTACGACGAGCTCGGACAGGAGTCGGTGGCCCTGGCGCGCCAGACCGATTCGCAGCGACGGCTGCTCCAGATCAACGAGCGCCTGCTGCGCACGCTCGACCCGGCCTCGGTCCTCGAGCTCATCGCCGACGGGCTCAAGAGCGTCGTGTGGTACGACAACTTCAGCATCTACCGCGTCGACGACGAGATGAAGGTCCTGCAGCCGGTCCTCGCCCGGGACCGCAACGCGCAGGCCGTCCTCGGGTTCCCGATTGCCCACGGCCAGGGGCTGACGTGGTGGAGCGTCGAGCACCGTGAGCCGGTCCTCCTGAACGACGCGCTCAACGACCCGCGCGTGATCCAGATCCCCGGCACCGTGGAGGAACAGGAGGCGATGATCACCGTCCCGCTCATCAGCGGTGACGAGGTCATCGGCGCCATGAACATCGCGCGCACCGGTGGCGTCGACGTGGCGTTCACCGACGCGGACTTCGAGCTCGTCCAGCTCTTCGCCGGCCAGGCCGCGGTCGCGATCACGAACGCCCGCCTCTCCGCCGAGATCGAGGAGTCCGAGCGACGCTACCGGCACCTCGTCGACAACTCGCCCGACATCGTCTGGAGCGTCGACGCGGAGGGCAGGTTCACCTTCTTCAGCGACTCGTTCGAAGGGCGCACCGGCTGGAAGCCCGAGCAGCTTCTCGGTCAGCCGTTCACGGCCGTGGCGACCGAGGAGACGCTGGGGGTGACGATGGCGGCGTGGGAGGGCCTGCGCCAGGACCCGAGCCGCGAGCAGCGCCTGCGCCTCGACATGCTGCTGCCGGACGGACGAATCAGCCGGACCGAGGTGGCGATGACCGGCACCGTCGTCGAGGGTCGCTTCTCGGGGGCGCACGGGTCGGTGCGCGACATCAGCGAGCGCGAGCGGCTCGAGGGTGACCTGCGCAGCCAGGCCGCGGAGCTGGCCGCCAGCCAGGAGCGCGCGCACCTCGCGCGCGAGCTGCACGACTCAGTCACCCAGGCGCTCTTCAGCATGGGCCTCACATTGCGCACGCTGGAGCTGCTGCTCGAGACCGATCCGACGGCGGCGCACACGAAGGTCGCCGAGCTGCGCGAGCTCCAGAAGGACGCGCTGGCCGAGATGCGGACCCTGATCTTCGAGCTCCGGCCGTCCTCGCTCGAGTCGGATGGCCTCGTGCAGGCGCTCCGCACCCACGCGACCGCCGTCCAGCGCCGGACGGGGCTCCTCATCGTCGTCGACGCCGAGCCGATCGATCGGCTCGCGTTGCCGGCCGAGGAGGCGCTGTACCGGATCGGCCAGGAGGCGCTGCACAACATCGTCAAGCACGCGAACGCCTCAAACGCCACGATTCGCATCTTGCGCGAGGGCGATCGCGTCCGCCTTGTCGTGACCGATGACGGCGCCGGCTTCGCCCCCGACGAGGTGCCGCGCGGCCACCTCGGGTTGATCGGCATGCGCCAGCGCGTCGACCTCGTGGGTGGCGAGCTGCGGGTCGAGAGCCGCCCCGGGCAGGGCACGCTCATCGAGGCCACGGTGCCTGCAGGCGACGGCGTGACGGCCAAATGACGTAGGGTGCCCTGCGCCATCCCGCCAATGGTCGCCTCAGCGTCCAGAGCGTACGCTGCATGGCATGCCCCCGATCCCGCAGGCCGCCGTGCCCACGACACCGAAAGTCGTCATCGTTGACGCCGATCGTCGCGTGCAGGCGAGCCTGGCGGACCTGCTCGGAGTGACCGGGGAGGTCGATGTCGTCGGTCGAGCCGGCACGGTGCGCGCCGCGCTGCAGGAGGTCGAGCGTTCGCGGCCGGACGCCGTGCTCGTCGATCCACGACTGCCGGACCTCGAGGCCGGGCTCGCCCTCATCACCGGGCTCACGCGTGCCTGGCCGGCGATGCGCATCGTGCTGACCGGCTGGAGCGACGTCGAGGGCCATGCGCAGCTCGCCGACACGACGTGCTACGTGAGCAAGGATGGCTCGCCGGAGACGTTCATCTCCGCGCTCGTCCACGCCTGCCAGCCCGGGTGAGCCGGCTCTAGAGGCCCATCTCGCGCCGGATGGCGTCCAGGTCGGGTGGGATCGGCGTGAGCGTGCCCTCCTCCGCCTGAACGGCATCGGGATCCTTCAGCCCGTGGCCGGTCAGGACGCAGACGACGATTTCGTCGGGACCGATGCGCCGCTCCGCGGCGAGTCGCCGGACGCCGGCCACGCCGGCCGCCGAGGCCGGCTCGCAGAAGACGCCCTCGAGCTGGATGATCATGCGCTGGACCTTGAGGATCTCGTCGTCGGTGACCGTCTCGATGAGGCCTCCCGACGCGTCGCGCGCCGCGATCGCGCCCTGCCATGACGCCGGGTTGCCGATCCGGATCGCCGTCGCCACCGTCTCCGGCTCCTCGACCGGCTCGCCGCGCACGATCGGCGCGGCGCCTTCGGCCTGGAAGCCGAGCATGCGCGGCAGCCCGGCCCGCGGGCTGCCGCCAGCCTCGGCGTAGCGGTTGAAGCCGCGCCAGTAGGCCGTGATGTTGCCGGCGTTGCCGACCGGCAGCGCCAGGATGTCCGGCGCTCCGCTCAGCTGGTCGACGATCTCGAAGGCCGCCGTCTCCTGCCCCTCCAGGCGGTCGGGGTTGATCGAGTTCACGACGACCGCCGCTCCCTCGTCGCCGAGGCGGCGCACGGCCGCGAGGGCCGCGTCGAAGTTGCCATCCACCATCACGAGCCGCGCGCCGGCGGCGAGCGCCTGGGCGAGCTTGCCGCGCGCGACCTTGCCGGCCGGCAGGATGACGTGGCACGGCAGGCCGGCGGCGGTGGCATACGCTGCGGCCGACGCGGAGGTGTTGCCGGTCGAGGCGCAGACGACGGCACGAGCGCCGACCGCCACGGCGCGGTTGACGGCGAGCACCATGCCGCGGTCCTTGAACGATCCGGTCGGATTCGTGCCCTCGAATTTCAGGTAGAGCCGGTTGAGCCCGATCTCCGGGCCGAGCCGCCGCGCGTGGATGAGTGGCGTGCCGCCCTCGCCGAGCGAGATCGGAAAGGCCTCGCCCTCGCGGGCGAGCAGGTCGCGGTAACGCTCGAGGAGCGGGAGCGATGCGTTCGTCATCGGGCCCGAGTATAGGAACGGCACATATCATCTGCGCCATGACCCGAGCCGGGGCGCTCGCCGCCCGCGTCGTCGGTTGGCGCCACGCGCCCCTGGCGCTCGAGCTGCTCCTCCTTGGCGTCGTCCTGCTCGACTTCGCCCGGATCGTCGCGCGGCTCATCGCGCTCGACAGCCCGCTGCACTGGGACGAGGCGGTGTACGCCGTCCGCGCGCGCTCGTGGGTCGAGCCCGACTCCGCCCTGAGCGGCTGGTCGTACATTCGCCCGCCACTGCTGCCGATGCTCGCCGGGCTGCCGGTCCTCGCCGGCGGCGACGAGTGGCAGCTGCGTTTGATCGGCCTGCTGGCCGGGGTGGGCCTCCTGCTCGCGGCCTGGTGGCTGGGCCGCATGATCGCGGGCCCGGTCGCCGGTCTCGCCGCCGCCGCCGTGCTCCATGGCAGCCCGACGCTGCAGAAGGAGAGCGCCGCCCTCCTGACCGACGTTCCGGCGGCCGCGCTCCTCCTCTGCGTCGCCGCCCTCCTGTGGTGGCAATTCGAGGAGCGGCCATCCGCCGGCGTCGGCCTCGTCGTGGCCTCCGGCGTCGCCGCCCTCGCGTTCCTCATGCGCTACGGATCGGTCCTCGCGCTCGCGCCGATGCTCGCTGTCGCCGGCATCCTGTGGTGGCGCAGGCTGGCAACCAGCCGGCCGGCGACGATCGCGGCAGTGGCGGTCGGCGTGGCCGTCGTCGTCGCGCACGTCGCCTGGTCGGTTGCGCAGACCGGGGCCCCACTGGGGATCCTCCTCGACGCCCAGAACGTCGTGTCGGAGGATCCCGCCGGCGTGGCGCCATCGGTCGAGTACCAGCGCTACCTGCCGTTCACGCTGGCCGGCGCGGTTGGCGGATGGGCCATGCGCCTCGGCTCGGTCAGCCTGGTCGCGTTCGCCATCGCGGCGACGATCTCGCCGCCGTGGCGGCGTCCGTTCCGCGCCGCCCTGCTGCTCGTTGTCTCGGCCGGCGCCCACATCTTCCTCGTGACCCGTGGCGTGGGTCACGCCGAGGAGCGCTTCTTCATCTTCTCGGCCGCGCTGCTCGTCGTCGCCGGAGCGGTGGCGGTTGGCTCGCTGCTGCGACCGTTTCCCGTCCTCGTGCGCGGCGCCTTCATCGCAGCGGTCGCCGTGGCGCTCGTGCTGTCCCGCGGCGGAGCGGTCGAGCACTCGCTGCAGCGGACGGTCGAGACCGGGGCGTACTACACCCAGTTCGAGGTCGCCGGGCGGGCGATCGCGGCGGTCGCCGCGCCCGACTGCGGGATCGTGGGCGGTGGCGATCCGATCGTGGCGTGGTACTCCCGCTGCGAGACGGATCGCCTGCGGCTCCCCGCCGACGGCGGTCCACCGGGGCAGAATCTCGAGGCGGAGGAGCGCTGGGCCGTCCTCTTCGGCGACCCCGCCGAGATCGACGGCGCCGACGAGGTCGTGATTGCGATCGAGCGGGCCGCCGTCGGAGCGCCGCTGCGCATCACCGATCCGGCGACCGGCCGAGAGGTCGCGCTGGCGTGGCGCCTCACCCGCTGAGCGGGTGGCCTACTTCTCGGTGAGCGCCTCGCGCACGATTCGGGCCTGCTCGACCTGGTGCGCCGCCGGGTAGCCCTCCGCCGGGCGCGAGCGCTCGGGTCGCGAGATGTCGCCGAGCGGGATCCGGTACGGCACGAGGTGCCGGATGCGCGGCAGCACGAACTTGCGCGCGCCCATGTTGCGCGGCTCCTCCTGCACCCAGGCGAACGACTCGATCTTGGGGTAGCGGTCGATCACGGCCTGCAGCTCATCGGTCGGGAACGGATAGAGGCGCTCGACCCGGACGATGCCGACGCCGGCCGTCTTCTCGAAATCGTCGGAGCCGACGATGTCGTAGTAGATCTTGCCGCTGCACAGGAGGAGGCGGCGAACCTTCGTCGCGGCCGCGTCATCGGTGGCGAAGCGCGGGTCGTCGATGACCGGCTGGAAGCTGCCCGTCGCGAGGTCGGCGGGGCGCGAGGCCGCCTGCGGCAGGCGGAGGAGCGACTTCGGGGTCATGACCACGAGCGGCCGCGCGTCGGGATGGCGGGCCTGGCGTCGAAGCATGTGGAAGTACTGCGCCGGGGTCGTCGGGTAGACGACGCGGATGTTGCCCTCCGCGCCGAGGGCGAGGAAACGCTCCAGGCGGGCGGACGAGTGCTCCGGCCCGGACCCCTCGTAGCCGTGTGGCAGGAGCAGCGTGAGGCGGGAGGTCTGTCGCCACTTCGCCAGCCCGGGGATGATGAACTGGTCGATGATGATCTCCGCGCCGTTCACGAAGTCGCCGTACTGCGCCTCCCACAGGACGAGGGCCTCCGGCACGGTGACCGCGTAGCCGTACTCGAAGCCCAGGCAGGCGAACTCGCTCAGGGGTGAGTTGTGGAGCTCGAAGCTGGCGCGCGACCCGGGCAGGTGCTGCAGCGGAACGTGGCGCTCGCCCGTCTTGGCGTCCCACAGGCCGGCGTGACGCTGGCTGAACGTGCCCCGCACCGTGTCCTGCCCGGTCAGCCGGATCGGGGTTCCCTCGCGCAGCAGCGTCGCGAATGCGAGGAGCTCCGCGTGGGCCCAGTCGACGCGCCCATCCTCCGTCTCGAGCGCCACGGCGCGGCGGTCGAGCTGCTTCTCCAGCTTCGGATGGATCGTGAAGCCCGACGGCACGGCTCCGAGCTGCTCGTTCACGCCGCGGAGGGCCTCAAGCGGCACCGCCGTCTCGGGCTCGGCGCTCTCCTCCGGAGGGATCGCCTCGGAGCCGCGGTCGAGCTCGTGCTCGCTCTCGTCGGGCACCTTGCGCACCGCCGCCTGCCGCTTCGCGAGCTCGCGCTGCATCTCCTTCACGAGGCCGTTGGCCTTGTCGGCGCCGATGATCCCCGCCTCGACGAGCTGCGCCTGGTACAGCTCACGGACCGAAGGGTGCTCCGCGATCGTCGCGTACATCGACGGCTGCGAGTACGCCGGCTCGTCGCCCTCGTTGTGCCCGTAGCGCCGATAGCCGACGAGGTCGATGACCACGTCGTGCCCGAATCGCTGGCGGTACATCATCGAGAGCCGCGCGGCCGCCAGGCAGGCCTCGGGGTCGTCGGCGTTGACGTGGATGATCGGCGCGTCGAAGCCCTTCGCCAGGTCCGAGCTGTAGTCGGTCGAGCGGCCTTCGCGCGGCCCGGTCGTGAAGCCGACCTGGTTGTTCGCGATGAGGTGGACCGTGCCGCCGATCGCGTAGCCGTCGAGCCGCGCCAGGTTCAGTGTCTCCGCCACGACGCCCTGGGCCGCGAAGGCCGCGTCGCCGTGGATGAGCAGCGGGAGCGTCGTCGCGTGGTCGAGCGTGGCGATCGGTCCGGAACGGTCGGTCTGCTCGGCCCGGGTGCGCCCGCTGATGACCGGGTCCACGGCCTCGAGGTGGCTCGGGTTGGGCGACAGGATGACGCGAACCTCCTCGTCGTCGGCGGTCAGGTAGCCGCCCTCGGCGCCGAGGTGGTACTTCACGTCGTCCGACCCGCCCTTCGGAGTGGTCGGCGTCTCGCTCCCGGCGCGTCCGGCCTCGACCTCGGACAGGATCGCCTCGTAGCTGACGCCGATGACGTGGGCGAGCACGTTCAGCCGCCCGCGGTGCGCCATGCCGATGACGATCTTGCGCGCACCCTGATCCGCGGCGTCGCCGAGGATCACGTCGAGCATCGGCACCATCGCGTCGAGCCCCTCGATGCTGAACCGCTTCTGGCCCAGGTACGCCCGGTGCAGGAAGCGCTCGAGCGTCTCGACGCTGATCAGGCGCTCGAGCAGCGCGACCCGGTCGTCGGCCTCCATCGGCCGCCGATGCTCGCCGGACTCGATGACCCGGCGCAGCCAGACGCGCTCCTCGTGCGAGCCGATGTGCTCGACCTCGTACGCGATCGTCCCGGAGTACGTCTCCCGCAGGTGCGGCAGCGCCTCGGCCAGGGTCTCCCCCGGGACGTAGATGCGCAGCAGCTTCGACGGGATCGCGGCGAGGCTCTCGTCGGTCAGGCCGAGGGGCTCCGGGTCGAGCGACGGGTCGCCCGGCGGCGACGCGCCGAGCGGATCGAGGGTGGCGGCCATGTGGCCGAAGTTGCGATACGCCTTGACGAGGGCCATGCCGGCGGCCACCGCCTTGATCTGCGTGTACGTGTCGCCGCCGGTAGCCGCCGTGGGCGGTGCGCCCGCCGCCTCGGCCGGCGATGGCATCGGCTCGTCGGTCGTTACGTCCGCCGAGCGCGCGCCGAGCGCGCCGAAGGCATCGGCGTAGAAGTCGTCCTCTCCGGAGAGGAGCGCGTCGATCTTCCGCAGGAAGATGCCGGACTCGGCGCCCTGGATGATGCGGTGGTCGTACGTCGAACTGATCGCCATGCGGCGCTCCGCGCCGACCGTCCGGATCGTGCCGGTCGCGACGATCGTGCCCTGCTTCGGCATGAGGCGCGGGACGCTCATCGTCGTGCCCAGCGTCCCAGGGTTCGTCAGCGTGACGGTCGCGCCGACAAAGTCGTCGGGCGAGAGCCTGTTCGTCCGGGCCTGCTCGACGAGCTCCTCGTAGCGGGCGTGGAAGCCGGCGAAGTCCAGCTCGTCCGCCCCCTTGATGACCGGCACGACGAGGAAGCGGCCGCCATCCTTGCGCTCGACGTCCACCGCCAGCCCGAGATGGATCCCACCCGGGTCGACGCGGTAGGCCTGGCCCTCGATGGCCGCGTAGTAGTGGCTCATGCTGCGCTGCTCGAGCGCGGCCTGCACGATCGCCCAGCCGATCAGGTGCGTGAAGCTGACCTTGCGCGGCGCGATCTGCTGGTTCAGCTCGCCGCGGCGGGCCTCCAGCGTGGCGACGTCGATCTCGCGGAAGCTCGTCGCCGTCGGCACTTCCAGGCTGGCGGACATGTTGCGTGCGAGCGCCGCCGCGGGACCCTTGATCGGGGTCGCTCCGTCCGGGATCGGTGCCGCCTCCGGCTCCGGCTCCATGGCGGGGGGTGTGGTCGGCGTCGCGCCGGCCTTCGTCGCAGGCGCCGCCTCGCCCGCGGCCGTGGGATCGTCATCCGCCTGGCTGCCATTGCCGGGCGCAGCTGCCGCCTCCACCGGCTCGAAGCCGCCGGCGCCGGAGTCGAACAGGCGCCGCCACCCCTCATCGACGCTCGCAGGGTCGTCGCGGTACCGCTCGTACAGGTCCGCCACGTAGCCGGCGTTGACGAGGTTCAGCTCATCGATGGTCGAGGACATGTGCGCTCAAGGATACGGTGCGTGGGCCGGCGTCCGCTCGACGCCGGGGCCTCTCGGTCGCGCGCCCGGCGCGCGGCGGCTCAGGGCGACCCGCGGTCCCGGCGCTGGGTGAGCCCGCGCACGAGGAGCACGGCGCCGATCACGATCACGGCCACCGGCAGGACCCAGTCGGCGAACGGCAGGCGCTCGCCGCTGATCCCGATCACACCCTCGAAGAAGAGAAAGCCGACGGCGAAGAGCGCCAGCCCGCCCAGCATGCCCCACGTGCCCCTGCGCACGTCGCCCCCGTCTCGGAATCGGATGCCCGACATGGCGAGGCCGAGCCCGCTCGCGGCCGGGCCGACGAGCGCCCAGGCATAGGCCCAGCTCTCCCAGTGGTCGGTCCGCTCCTGGTAGAAGAGGACGAGGCCGACCACCGTCACGACCGTGCCGCCGATGATGAGCCCGGTCTCCCTGACCACGGACAGCCCGAGGACGAGGAGCACGAGGCCGATGGCGATGACGAAGAACGGCCACTCGAGGTCGCGGATGTTGACCTCGAGCAGCTGGCCGAGGAACAGCACGAGCCCGACGACGACGAGGATGGCCCCGAGGGCCAGCGCGGGCGGGCCGGATGAAGTCGAGCGCTCGGTCGGCGTCGGATCGGTCATGCGCCGGATGCTACGCCGTTCCACGGGCGCCGGCCGTACGATTGCGCCATGGACCTGAACGCCGACCTTGGTGAGAGCTTCGGCGCCTGGACGCTCGGCGACGACGAGCGCCTCGTGGCGCACATCACGAGCGCCAACCTGGCCTGCGGCTTCCATGCTGGCGACTTTCGTGTCATGGAGGCGACCGTCGCCCTGTGCCGTCGCTCCGAGGTGGCGGTCGGAGCCCAGCCGGGCTACCCGGACCTCCTCGGGTTCGGGCGGCGACCGATGCCGTTCGAGCCGGACGAGGTCGAGTCGCTCGTGCGCTACCAGATCGGCGCGCTCGAGGCGTTCTGCCGCGGGCAGGGTGTCGAGATGCAGCACGTCAAGCCGCATGGCGCCCTCTACAACCAGGCGGCCGCCGACCCGGCCCTCGCCACCGCCATCGCCCGCGCCGTAGGCCGGTTCAGCCGGGAGCTGGCTCTCTTCGGCCTCGCCTCCTCCGAGCCGATGCGCTCGGCGGCCGCCGACGCCGGACTGCGCTTCGTGCCCGAGGCCTTCGCCGACCGCCGGTATCTCGCCGACGGCTCGCTCCAGCCGCGCGGGGAGGACGGCTCGGTCATCACCGACGCGGACGCGGCCGCGGCACAGGCGGTCGGCATCGCGACCGACGGTGCGGTGACGGCGGTGGACGGCGCTCGCGTCGAGCTCGCGGCCGAGACGATCTGCTGTCACGGCGACACGCCCGGGGCGGTCGAGATCGCCGGCGCGGTGCGTCGGGCTCTCGGGGCGGCCGGCGTGACCGTCGGCGTCCCGTGATTCGGCCCTTCGGGGAGGCGGCGCTCCTCGTCGAGCTCGGCGGCCCGGAGCGGGCGCAGGCGCTTGCGGCCTCGATCCGAGCTGAACCGATCGCGGGCGTCGTCGGCACCGTGCCCGGCCTCGAGTCCCTGCTCGTCGACCTCGATCCGCTGTTGGCCGACGCGGCACGGGTCCCCGCCGCGCTCGAGGACCGGATCCTGCGGCTCGCGGTCGCGCCGGCGGTCGGACGGCTGCGAACGATCCCGGTCGTGTATGGCGGCGCCCACGGGCCGGACCTCGCCGAGGTGGCCGCGATGGCCGGCCTCACCGAGAACGAAGTCATCGCTCGGCACGCGTCGGCGGAGCTGCGGGTGCTGTTCGGAGGCTTCGCGCCGGGGTTCACCTACCTGGGCGGCGTGCCGGATGCGCTGGACGTGCCGCGGCTGGCCACGCCGCGAACACGGACGCCGGCTGGCTCGGTCGCGCTGGCGGACGGCATG
>CAZKFP010000120.1:0-9840 GCA_964552085.1 uncultured Steroidobacteraceae bacterium | reverse complement strand
TGACGCTCGGTCACGTCACCCGCGTCATCGAGGAGCACCGGCCCGACGCGCTCCTGCCGACCCTCGGCGGACAGACGGGGCTCAACCTGGCGGTGGCGCTCGACGACGCGGGCGTGCTCGAGCGCCACGGGGTGCGCGTCCTCGGCACGCCGCTGTCGGCGGTCCGTGCGGCCGAGGACCGCGGCGGCTTCCGGGACCTCGTGACGGGCATCGGCGAGCCGGTCCCGGAGTCGGCGGTCGTCGAGTCGGTCTCCGACGGGATGCGCTTCGTCAAGATGCTCAACGCGCCGATCGTCGTGCGCCCCGCCTTCACCCTCGGTGGCGGGGGAGGCGGGTTCGCCGACACGCCGGCCGAGGCGCGTGAGCGCATCGCCGAAGGGCTGCGAGTGAGCCCGATCGGCCAGGTGCTCGTCGAGCGCAGCCTGCTCGGGTGGTACGAGATCGAGTTCGAGGTTCTGCGCGACGCCTCCGACACGACGATCGCGATCTGCGGCATGGAGAACCTCGACCCGATGGGGGTCCACACCGGCGACAGCATCGTCGTGGCGCCGATCCAGACGCTGCCCGACCCGCTCGTCCAGCGCCTGCGCCGCTGCGCGCTGAAGATCGTCCGCGCCCTCGAGCTCGAGGGTGGCTGCAACGTGCAGCTCGCCGTCTCGCCCGATGGCGCCGACTACCGCGTCATCGAGGTCAACCCGCGCGTCAGCCGCTCGTCCGCGCTTGCATCGAAGGCCACCGGGTACCCGATCGCGCGTATCGCCGCGCTCATCGCGCTCGGCAACCGCCTGCACGAGATGCCGAACCCGGCGACCGGCGGCAACTCGGCCGCCTTCGAGCCGGCCGTCGACTACGTCGTCGTCAAGCTGCCGCGCTGGCCGTTCGACAAGTTCCCGCTCGCCGACCGTTCGCTCGGGATCCAGATGAAGGCGACCGGCGAGGCGATGGCGATCGACCGCGAGTTCGGCCCGGCGCTGCTCAAGGCGATCCGCTCGCTCGAGCCGCGCGGGCATGGCTGGCTCTGGGAGGATCCCGCCTGGGAGCTCGACCGGCGGCCTCCGGAGGACCTCGACGCGTTCCTCCGCGCGAGCGACTCGCGCCTGTGGCGCATCGTCGGCCTCCTGCGACACGGCTGGGCCGACGGGCCCGCCATCTCGGCGGTCACCGGCATCGCGCCGTGGTTCACCGATCGGCTGGCCGAGCTCGTCGAGGCCGAGTCGCGGGTCGTCGGGTCGCCGCTCCTCGACGCGAAGCGCGCGGGCTTCGGCGACGCCGACATCGCCGAGCTGTCCGGCGTGCCGCCGGTCGCCATCCGGCGCGCACGGGTGCGCGCCGGCATCGGTCCCGCCTACCGGCGGGTCGACACGTGCGCGGGCGAGTTCCCGGCGGAGACCCCGTACTTCTACTCCAGCTACGCTCTGCCGGAGGTGCGCCCTCCGGCAGAGCGCCGCAGCGTCATCGTCGTCGGGTCCGGGCCGATTCGCATCGGCCAGGGGATCGAGTTCGACTACTGCAGCGTGCGCGCGGCGTGGGCCATCCGAGAGATGGGTCTCGACGCCGTCGTCATCAACAACAACCCCGAGACGGTCAGCACCGACTACGACGCCTGCACGCGGCTCTACTTCGAGCCGCTCGACACCGAGTCGGTGCTCGACGTCATCGACCACGAGCGTGCGCTGACCGGCACGCCACCGGCGGTCGTCCTCACCTTCGGCGGGCAGACGGCCATCGATCTCGCGAAGGACCTCGCCTACGCCGACGTGCCGATCGCCGGGCTGACGGCGGAGGCGATCGAGATCACCGAGGATCGCGAGCGCTTCGCCGGCCTGCTCGACGAGCTCGGACTCGAGGGCCCGCGCGGGTCGCTGGCGAGCTCGCCGGACGAGCTGCGCGCGGCGATCGCGTCACTCGGCGGGCCGCCCGTCATCGTGCGGCCGTCGTGGGTCATCGGCGGCCGCGGGATCGCCGTCCTGCGCTCGGAGGCGGACCTGGCGGTCCACCTCGCCACGGAGGTCGGATGGCCGCTGCGCGTCGACGAGCTGGTGGAGGGGATCGAGCTCGACGTCGACGCGATCAGCGACGGGGACGAGTGGTGCGTCCCCGGCATCCTGGAGCAGGTCGAC
The DNA here is from genome assembly GCA_964552085.1 of uncultured Steroidobacteraceae bacterium. Classification (GTDB taxonomy): domain Bacteria; phylum Chloroflexota; class Limnocylindria; order QHBO01; family QHBO01; genus JACDBZ01. Next base: position 7,720 of record CAZKFP010000120.1, on the reverse strand, counting down.
CCGCCCGGCGTCCACTCCGGCGACAGCGTGGCGGTCCTTCCGCCGCAGCACCTGTCGCGAGCGGTCCAAGAGCGGGCCGCCGAGGCGGCGGGGCGGATCGCGCTGGCGCTCGGCGTGCGCGGCATCCTGAACGTGCAGATGATCGTGGCGGCGGACCGGGTCGTCGTGATCGAGGCGAACCCGAGGGCCAGCCGCACCGTGCCGATCGTGGCGAAGGCGGTCGGCACGGACGTCGTGGCCGCGGCGGTCCGGTGCGCCCTCGGAGCGAGCCTCGCATCGACCGGCCTGGCGCCGGGCCTGGCGCCTGATGGGGACCGCGTGGCCGTCAAGGCCCCGGTCGGATCGCTGTGGCGTCTGCCGGGGGTCAGCGCCGAGCTCGGCCCGGAGATGCGATCGACGGGCGAGGTGCTCGGCCTGGCGACGACCGCCGCCGAAGCGCACGTCCTGGCCCGCGAGGCGGCCGCCGCGCATCGCGGCTGAGGATCGGCGCGTCTCCGCACCGGCGCCAGGCATGACGAGGGGGCCGTCTGGTTCCAGTACGGAGGGTCCTGGAACCCGACGGCCCCCGAGAAGACTCCTCCAGCGTGGTCATCGTGAACGGACGAAGCCGCAAAGTGTCGCGTCTGGCCCGAGCTTCCGTCGGCGACGGGCTTCATCGCGAAGTTCAGCGATGCCCATTGATGCTGTCGTTGTCTTACGGCTGGGAACCTAGCAAGATGCGTGCCGGGTGGCGCGCCCTCAGCGCCGGGGGCGCTTATCGGCGCTCAGCTGCGTCTGCCGCCGGCGCAGGTAGCCGCCGTACCAGCCACCGAGGAAGCCGAGGCCGGCCTGGTACGCCGCTCGCAGCAGCAGGTCGGGCAGCACCTGCTCCGGACCGAGGGTGTCCGGCCCGACGCCCATCTGGCTCAGCTGGACGGTGACGAGGACCACCGCCATCACGTAGCTCAGCAGCGAGGCGGCGGTTCCGAACAGCGTTGGGCGCTGCCACCCGAACCAGCCGGCGGCGATGAGCGCTCCGAACATGAGGAACGAGCCAAGCAGCCTGATTGGCTCGGCCGTGTCGACGGCCGAGGCGAGGTAGCCGATGAAGGCCAGGACGCCCGGGACGACCCAGGCCACGAGGTTACGGCGCAGGAGGAAGAGCCGCTCCCTCACGGGCCGGAGCGGGCCAGACCGATCGAACCCGGCGAGCGGGTCCGGCTTGTTCGGAAGCGGCGGGGCCGGCGGGAAGAGGCGCTGCAGGAAGCCGCCGCGGCCTGGCCTGGCCTCCGGCTCGGGCTCCGGCTCGACATCGTCGACGAGCTCTCCGCGTGCCGCGAGGCGGGCGCGGCGTCGGGCCTCCGCTCGCTCTGCGTTCGATCGGGTCGTCATGGGCGGCGATTGTACTGTGAGCGGCCAGTGAGCGGCCGGTAAGCGCACGGTAAGCGGCGGCAGCCATGCTGCGTCGACCTGCCTGCCTCCGACGCGCGAGGTGTGCCATGTCGGTCGCCGTTTTCCCCGCGTCCTCGGCCGTCGGCCGCGGACGGCCGCTCGCCCTTGTCATCGTGCTCGCCTGGGGCGCGGTGCTCCCCCTGGCGGCGGCGCGGGCCATCGATGCCCACGTCATCGACCACCTCGTCATCAGCGAGATCGTGACCGGTGGTGCCTCCGCGTCGGACGAGCTCATCGAGCTCTACAATCCGTCGTCGTCGGCGCGGGCGCTCGAGGGCCTCGAGCTCGTCTACGTCAGCGCTAGCGGCGCGACGACGAGCGGCCGCGCGGCCTGGTCCGCAGGCGCGCCCGTCGTGCCGCCCGGCGGCCACGTGCTCGTCGCCAACGAGGCGGGGATCTATGCGGCGCTCGCCGATGCCGTCTACAGCGCCGGCATCGCCGCGGGCGGCGGCAGCGTCGCGCTCCGCATCCAGGGTGGTGGCGGCGCCATCGACGCCGTCGGATGGGGGACCGCCGCCGGCAGCTGGCGGGAGGGGAGCAACGCGCCGGCGCCCGCCGCCGGGTCGAGCATCGAGCGCCTGCCCGGCGGCCCGTCGGGGTCGACTCAGGACACCGATGACAACGCGGCGGACTTCATCGAGCGGCCGCTCCCGGATCCGCAGCACCTCGGCTCCGCGCCGACCCCGGATGGCGGTCCCGCCGCATCGGCGCCGGACGCGTCCGCGACCGTGGCGCCGACCGTGGCGCCGACGAGCTCCGGTCCGACGCCGAGCTCCGGCGCGACGCAGCTGCCGACGACCTTCCCGAGCCCCACGCCAGCGTCGACGATCTCGGTGGCCGCCGCCCGCGCGGCGCCGAACGGGACACTCGTCACGGTCGAAGCGACCGCGCTCACCGGCTCCGACTTCCACGACGGTGGCGGATTCGTGGCCGATGCGTCGGGCGGCATCGCGGTGCTCGTCGAGGACGGATCGTTCGCGCGCGGATCCCTCCTGCGCGTCACGGGCGCCGTGGAGGATCGCTTCGCCCAGCGCACGATTCGCGCGCGCGGCAGCGACGTCGCCAGCCTCGGAGCCGGAGGGGGAGCCGCGGACGCGGCCGTCTCCACCGGATCGGTCGACGAGTCGATGGAGGGGCGGCTCGTGCGGGTCGCGGGCATCGTGCGCGGCAGCCCCGCGACGCTGGCGGCCGGCACCGCTCACGACATGGACGACGGAACCGGGACGGTGCGCGTCATCGTCCCGGCGGCGTCGGGCATCGACTCGTCCGCCTGGGCCGGCGCGCGCGTCGAGCTCGTCGGCGTCGCCGGGCAGCGCGATGCCACCGGGTCGGGGTACAGCGGCTATCGCGTCATGCCCCGCGACGTCGACGACGTCATCGGCGTCGAGGTCGTGCCGGCCTCGCCGTCACCGACCGCGTCGCCGGGGCCGAGCGCGACACCGACCGCGCCGGCCCAGGCTGGAGCCGAGGTCGTGCCGATCAGCGCGGCACGCTCGGCGCCGAAGAACGAGCGGGTCCGTGTCCGCGGCGTCGTCACGATGCCGACCGGGATCGTCGACCCGCTGACGGCAGTCGTCCAGGACGACACAGCGGCGATCGTCCTTCGTCTCGGCAGCGACGCGGGTGACCTGGTCCGTGGGGAGCGGATCGAGGCCGGCGGCACGCGCTCGACGTTGAGCGGCATGGAGACGCTGCGCGTCGACGGCGCCCCGCTGCGCCTCGGGGCCGCGGCCGAGCCCGTCCCCCGGGACATCCGCACCGGCGAGGCGGGCGAGGCCGTCGAGGCGGCGCTCGTCAGCGCCCGGGGCGCGCTCGTCGCGGCGTCTCGTCGCGCATCAAGCGGGACCGTCACCTTCGAGATCGACGACGGCAGCGGCCCGCTGCGCGTCAGCCTCGATGCCTCGATCGGGTTCGAGAGCGAGCCGCTCGACGCGGGCACGCTCGTCGAGGTGCGCGGCGTCCTGGGCCAGGAGACGAGCGGCGCGCAGCCGCTCCTCGGCTACCGCATCTGGCCGCGCTCGGCCGACGACGTGCGCGTCATCGCGATCGGCGAGATACCGGCGTCCACGACCGGCGCGCGCGACGAGCCAGCCGACCCCGATACCTCGGCGGTGGCGACCGGCTCGCTCGGCGCGGTCGGCGGGATGGACCTCGCCAGCCTGCGCGTCGCCGCCACGCTCGTCGTCGGGCCGTGGGCGGAGCTCGGGGTCGGCGGCCTGCTGTGGGATGGCGAGCGCCTTGTGGCGGTCCATGCGGCCTCGTCCGTCCTCGTGGCCGCGCTCGGCGTGCAGGCTCCGATCGCGCTCGAGCTCGCCGGCCTCCGGGCGGCGGGGACGGAACCGTCGACCGGCGTGCCGCTCGTCGTGCTCGCCAGCGAGCCGGACGGCGTGCAACCCGCGGGGCGCCCGCCGGTTCCCCCGAGCACGGCCCTCGGCGACGTGACGGACCGCGCCGTCTGGATCTCGCTCGTCGGGCGGCTGGTGGGCGGAGGTCGATCCCTCGCTGTCGACGGTGAAGTCCTGCCGCTCGAGCATCGCTGCGACGAGGCGCCGCTGCCGGGGAGCGGGATCGTCGGAGTCACCGCCGTCGCGCTCGGCGACCCGGCTCGGCTCATCGCGCCGTGTGGTGGCATCCGTGCCGCTCCCGCGGTGGGCCGGCCTGGTGCCGGGCGTGCGAGCCTGCCGCCGCGGCTGGCCGCCGTGCCGGCGGCCGCCACGGCGACCCCGATCGCGGCGGAGGATGGGCGGCGCGGCGTCGTGGCGGGCATGTTCGTGCTGAGCGCGGCGATGCTTGGCGGGGCCGCGCTCACGAGGCGCCGGAGCGTGCCGCGCGATGGGATCGACGGGGCTGAGCCCGGCAGCGACGCGGACGAGGGTCCGGGCGGCGCGCACCTCACGCTCATGAGCGTGCGGCGTGAACGTGGTCCGTGAGCACGCGTGCGGCGTATACTCCCGCGCGTTCGAGCGACCGGCACGACCACGCAGGAGGACGCTGCTGCCTTGACCGGCATTTCCCAGGCCGACGCGCCGCGAACGGGAGCGCGCCAGTACCACATCGGCCTCGAGCGAGGTGAGCTCGCCGAGTACGTACTGCTCGTGGGCGATCCCGGGCGCGTGGCCAAGGTGGCATCGCGCTGGGAGTCGGTCGAGCTCGAGCGGAGCAACCGCGAGATCACGACAGCGACCGGAATGCATCGCGGCATGCGGGTCAGCTGTATGTCGACCGGGATGGGCCCGGACAACGTCGAGATCGTCATGGCCGAGGTCATGGAGATCACCGACGCGGCAACGTTCGTGCGCGTCGGCTCGTCCGGGGCGCTGCAGCCGGAGATCGCGCTCGGCGACCTCATCGTGTCGACGGGAGCCGTTCGGCTGGAGAACACGACCGACTATTACGTGCACCCCGGATTCCCCGCGATCGCCCACCGTGACGTGGTCTGGGCCCTCGAGACGGCATGCCGTCAGCTCGGCATCGCGCACCACGTTGGGCTCACCGCGACGGCGAGCGGGTTCTACGCTCCGCAGGGACGGCAGATGCGCACGCTCCCTGTTCGCTATCCTGAGCTCGCAGACGAGCTTCGCCGCCAGCGTGTGGCGAACCTCGAGATGGAGTCGTCGGCACTCTTCGTGCTGGCTCATCTTGCGGGACTGCGGTCCGGCACGGTCTGCGCGGCCTACGCGCAGCGGACGGACGGCACGTTCCTCGAAGGCGCGGCAAAGGAGGCCGCGGAGGCACGCTGCATCGATGCCGGATTGGCCGGCATCCACCTGCTGTGGCAGGTCGACACCGATGGCGGAGACATGGTTGCCCGCCGCGGAGCACTGATCGATCGGTCGGCGGGTAGCTCATAACCACAGTCCGGCACCGATGCCGGCACACGGGAGGCATGATCACCAATGGCGACCGAGGCCTATTGCGTCAAGTGCAAGGCGAAGCGCGAAATGAATGACGCCACGAAGATCACGATGAAGAACGGCAAGCCGGCCACCCAGGGCATCTGCCCGGTGTGTGGCACGAAGATGTTCAAGATCGGCGGCTGACGCCGCCCACCAATCCCAGCGTGTCGAGGCGCGCCGGCCATCGCCGGCGCGCCTCTTCCGTGCACGGGGCACGGCGTCGCGCGAAGCGGCGGGTAGAATGACCTCGGTGCACAACACAGCCGAACGGCCGGTCCTGGCGGTCGACCTCGGCGGTACGCAGATCCGCGCAGCCCTCATCACGCCCGACCTGCAGGTCCACGCTCGCCAGTCGGTGGCGACCGACGACGAGGAGGGCGTGGAGGCCGTGCTGAGGCGCATCGTCGCGCTCGTCGCCGCCGTGCGCCGGGAGACGGAGGCCGCGGGCCTTGCCGCGCCGGCAGGCGTGGGCATCTCGAGCCCCGGCCCCCTCGACCCGTGGCGCGGGATCGTGCTCGTGCCCCCGAACCTGTCGGGCTGGCGAAACGTCCCGATCGTCGAACGCGTCGCCGATGCGACCGCCCTGCCGGTCTATCTCGAGCGCGACACGAACGTCGCGATCATGGCCGAGTGGCGCTACGGCGCGGCGGTCGGGGCGCGCAACGCCGTCTACATCACGGTCTCGACCGGGATCGGCGGCGGGATCATCATCGACGGCCGGCCGCTCCAGGGGCCCGACGGGACGGCAGGTGAGGTCGGGCACACGACCGTTGAGCTCGACGGCCCGCGCTGCGGCTGCGGGGGGATCGGCCACGTCGAGGCGATCGCGTCGGGCACCGCCCTTGCACGGGAGGCGCGCGCACTGCTGAGCGCGGCCCACGAGGACTCCCCGCTGGCCCGGTTGGCCGCATCCGGCGAGGAGGTGGATGCCGAGCTCGTGGCCCGCGCCGCCGCCCAGGGCGACTCGGCAGCGTCAGCGCTCATGGAGCGCGCATTCACCGCCGTGGGGGCGCTATGCGCATCGCTCGTCAACCTGCTCGACACGGAGGTGATCGTCATCGGTGGCAGCATCGCGGAGCACCATCCACGTATCCTCGACGTCGCTCGGCGCGAGCTCGAGCGTCGCGCCTTCCCGATCCTGCTCGATGGCGTCCGTATCGAACCGGCCGCCCTCGGCGGCGACGTCTCGTTGATCGGCGCGCTGCCGATCGTCAATGACCGCATCGGCGACCCGGCATACACGTCCGGGTCGCATCGGCCGCCGCTGGCGGCCCCGCAGCAAGGAGCATCCCGCCCGTGAGCACCCGCATCGGCATCAACGGCTTCGGCCGCATCGGTCGCCAGAGCCTCAAGGCGATCCTCGAGCGCCATGGCGACACCCTCGACGTCGTCGCCATCAACGACCTGGCGCCCACCGCCACGAACGCCCACCTGTTCAAGTACGCCTCGACGTATGGGCGCTACGAGGGCGAGGTCTCGCCCGGAGAGAGCAGCATCACCGTCGACGGCCACGAGATCCGCGCGTTCAGCGAGCGAGAGCCGGGGGCGCTGCCGTGGAAGGATCTCGGCGTCGACATCGTCATCGAGTCGACCGGCATCTTCACCGATGCGACGAAGGCGAAGGCCCACGTCGACGCCGGCGCGAGGAAGGTGATCATCAGCGCCCCGGCGAAGAACGAGGACGTGACCCTCGTTCTCGGCGTGAACGAGGACACCTACGACCCGGAGCAGCACCACATCGTCAGCAACGCGAGCTGCACGACGAACGGCCTCGCGCTGCCGGCCAAGGTCATCTTCGACAGCTTCGGCATCGAGCGGGGCCTGATGACGACCATCCACAGCTACACGAACGACCAGAACGTGCTCGACGTGTTCCACAAGGACCTGCGTCGCGCTCGCAGCGCCGGCCAGAACATCATCCCGACCTCGACCGGCGCGGCGAAGGCGCTCGCCCTCATCATCCCCGAGCTGAAGGGCAGGTTCGACGGCTTCTCGCTCCGCGTCCCGACCCCGACCGTGAGCGTCATCGACTTCGTGGCGATCACCGAGCGCCCGGTCAGCGCCGAGTCGGCGAACGAGGCGCTCCGCGCGGCCGCGGACGGACCGATGAAGGGGCTGCTCGGCTACACGGAGGAGAAGCTCGTGAGCATGGACTTCAAGGGCGACGAACGCTCGAGCATCATCGACGCGGACTCGACGATGGTCACCGGCGACCGCCTCGTGAAGATCATCGCCTGGTACGACAACGAGTGGGGCTACTCCTGCCGGGTCGCCGACCTCGCCGCCTTCATGGCCGAGCGGCTCTAGCCACCGATGGATGCAAAGACCGTTCGGGACGTCGACGTCGCGGGGCGGCGGGTCTTCCTGCGCGCCGATCTGAACGCTCCGATCGA
>CAZKFP010000119.1:0-2684 GCA_964552085.1 uncultured Steroidobacteraceae bacterium | reverse complement strand
CCCTCGTACACCTCGGTCGACGGGCCGATGAAGAGCTCGGAGCGCTCGACGAGCGACGAAAGCGCGTACGCGCGCGCCTCGCCGGCGCGGTCGGACACGAGGACGCCGGAGGTGCGATGCGTGACCTCGCCGGCCATCGGTCCGTAGCCCTCGCCGATCTGGTGCAGGAGCGCCGTCCCGCGCGTGTCGCTGAGCAGCTGCCCGCGGTAGCCGATGAGACCGCGCGTCGGGATGATGAACTCCATCCGGACGCGGCCGTCGGCATCGGTGCTCATCTGCTCGAGGCGCCCCTTCCGCCCGGCGAGCGCCTGCTGCACGGTGCCGATGTAGTCGGGCGGGATGTCGATCGTCACCCGCTCGTACGGCTCCTGGCCGTCGCGCATGATCACCTCGGGGCGGCTGATCGTCAGCTCGAAGCCCTCGCGCCGCATCTGCTCGATGAGGACGGCGAGCTGGAGCTCCCCGCGCCCGCGCACCTCGAACGTCTCGCCCGAGTCGGTCGGGTGGACCTCGATCGCCACGTTGCCGAGGACCTCGCGCTCGAGGCGGGCCTTGATCTGCCGCGACGTCAGGAGCGTGCCATCGCGCCCGGCCATCGGCGAGGTGTTGACGCCGAACGTCATTCGCAGCGTCGGCGCGTCGACGTCGAGGCGGGGAAGCGGGCGCGGATCGCCCGGGTCCGTGAGCGTGTCGCCGATCGTCACCTCGGGCAGCCCCGCCACGCTCACGATGTCGCCGGGCCCGGCTTCGGTGATGTCGACGCGATCGATGCCGTGCGCCGTCTGCAGCGCGGTGACCGACCCCGTGACGGTCACCGATCGACCGGGCTCGACGTTGCCGTCGACGTCATCGGCCTCCTCGCGGACGATGCTCACGCGCTGGCCGATCCTGAGCGAGCCGTTGCGGATGCGACCGACCGCCATGCGGCCGACGTACTCGTTCGCGGTCAGGTTCGTGACGAGCAGCTGGAGCGGGTGGCCCTCCGTGTACGTCGTGGGCGGGGTGACCTCGACGAGCAGGTCGAGGAGCGGGCGCAGGTCGGTGCCCGGCACGGCGAGGTCGCGCGTCGCGGTGCCGAGCTTCGCGTTCGTGTAGACGACCGGGAACTCGATCTGGTGCTCGTCGGCCCCGAGATCCATGAAGAGCTCGTAGACGTCGTCGAGCACCTGCGCCGGGCGGGCGTCGCTGCGGTCGATCTTGTTCAGCGCCACGATGACCGGCAGATGGCGCGCCAGCGCCTTGCCGAGGACGTAGCGCGTCTGCGGTAGCGGGCCCTCCGAGGCGTCGACGAGCAGGAGGACCGCGTCGACCATGAGGAGCGAGCGCTCGACCTCGCCACCGAAGTCGGCGTGGCCCGGCGTATCGACGATGTTCAGGCGCACGCTGCCGTGGTCGACCGTCGTCTGCTTCGCGAGGATTGTGATCCCCTTCTCGCGCTCCAGGTCGCCGGAGTCGAGGACGCGGTCGACGACGGCCTCGTTCGCGCGGAACGTGCCGGTCTGACGCAGCATGCCGTCGACGAGCGTCGTCTTGCCGTGGTCGACGTGGGCGATGATCGCGACGTTGCGCAGGTCGGCACGAATCCGGGTGGGCATCGGCTCCATCGTGGCAGATGACGCCCGGGGATGCAGATGACGGACCGGGTCGTGCACACTGCGCCCAGGCATGGTGACCGATGCGCTCCGCGACCTCGCCTCCGCGCTCGAGCGGCGGATGGCCGCCGCTCCGACCCCCGAGCGCGCCGCGCGCGCCGAGCGCCTGGCACGCCACATCACCGACTTCCTCCTGCCGCGAGCCCGCGATGCCGGCGCGCCGCTCGTCGTCGTCATCCTCGGGTCGACCGGGAGCGGCAAGTCGAGCCTCTTCAACGCGCTGGCGGGCCGCGCGCTGAGCCCATCGGGAGTCCTGCGCCCGACGACCCGCCGCCCGGTGGCCCTCGCGCATCCCGACGACGCCGGCCCCGACCTCCTTCCCGGGCTGGCGGCGCGCGGGTCGGTCGAGATCGTGACCGACCAGGCGGCGCGAACGGGCGTCGTCCTTGTCGACGCGCCCGACTTCGACAGCGTGGAGCTCGAGAATCGCGCGCTCGCCGTCGAGCTCCTCGAGGCGGCGGACCTCGTCATCTTCGTCACGACCGCGACGCGCTACGCCGACCAGGTGCCGTGGGAGATCCTCGGCCGGGCGCGGCAGCGCGGCGTCCCGCTGCTCGCGGTGCTGAACCGCCTGCCGCCCGAGAGCGGCGACGCGGAGGCGGTTGCCGCCGACTATCGCGCGCTCCTCGAGCGGGGCCGGCTCGACGAGTCGGGAGCCTTCGGCCGCCTCGAGGTCGTGCCGGTGGCCGAGGGGGCGCTCGACCCGGAGCGCGACGCGCTCGACGCGGGCGCCGCGGCCCCGATCCGCGATGCGCTCGACCGCCTCATGGCCGATGACGTCGCGCGCCTCGAGCTCGCCCGTCGCGGCCTGGAGGCGGCGCTCGCCGGCCTGCCGGAGGCGGTTGACGAGATCGCGCGCGAGATCGACGACGCGGCCGCCGCGGCGGCCGCGCTGCGCGACCCGGCCGCGCGCAACTACGCCGAGCGGCGCCGGGCGCTCGGCGACGACCTCGGTCGCGGCACGTTCCTGCGCGCCGAGGTCCTGCGCCAGTGGCAGGACTTCGTCGGCGCCGGGCAGGTGGCCCGCATCCT
>CAZKFP010000118.1:0-6755 GCA_964552085.1 uncultured Steroidobacteraceae bacterium | reverse complement strand
ACGTCGCGAATCTTGTCGACGGGGATCTTCAGCGTCGTGATGCGCGGCGCGTACTGGCTCAGCTCATCGCGGCTCGTGCTGATGACCTCGTTCATCTTGCCGAGGATGTGCATGCGCGCCGCATTCGCCTGCTGGAGCGCGTCGCGCATGATCTCCGTGGTGATTCCGCTCACCTTGATGTCCATCTGGAGCGCGGTGACGCCCTCGGCGGTGCCGGTCACCTTGAAGTCCATGTCGCCGTAGTTGTCCTCCTGGCCGGTGATGTCGGTCAGGACGGCGTACCGTCCGGTCTCCTTGTCGGTGATCAGGCCCATCGCTGCGCCGGCGACCGGCGCCTTGATCGGCACGCCCGCATCCATCAGGGCGAGGGTCGAGCCGCACGTCGAGGCCATCGACGTGGAGCCGTTCGAGCTGACGACCTCGCTGACGATGCGGATGACGTAGGGGAACTCCTCGGCGCTCGGCAGGACCGGCTTCAACGCGCGCTCCGCGAGCACGCCATGGCCGATCTCGCGACGTCCGGGTCCGCGCATGAAGCGGGACTCGCCGACCGAGTACGGCGGCATGTTGTAGTGATGCATGTAGCGCTTCTCGGTGTCCGGGGAGATCGTGTCCATGCGCTGGACATCACTCGACGGGCCGAGCGTCGCGATCGAGAGGGCCTGCGTCTGACCACGCTGGAAGAGGCCCGAGCCGTGCGTGCGTGGCAGGAAGCCGACCTCGACATTGATTGGTCGGACGGTCGTCGTGTCACGGCCGTCGATGCGGATGTTCTCGCTCAGCACGAGCTCGCGTACGGTCGACTTCGTCACGACGTCCATGAGGGCCTTCCCGACGCCGTGACGGCGACGGATGTCCTTGAAGCGCTCGCCCTGCTCCGTGCGGTCGTAGCTCTCGCGGGCTCGGCGCACCTCGTCGGCGATGTCCTGGCGCAACGCCTCGAGGCGCTCGCCGAGTCCCTCGGTGAAGTGGATGAACAGCTCGGCGGCAGCCTCGGCGTCCGGCATGGCGCGATGCGCGGCGGCGTGATCGCGGCCAAAGACGAAGCGAACGAGGTCGCCGAGCTTCCATGCGCCGGCATCGGGGTACAGCTGGTACCCAAGCTCGAGCGTGTCGAAGACGGCCGTCGGCTCCCACTTCACGTCGTTCGGAAGGTGCCGCAGGACGTAGGGGAGGTCGAAGCTGACGTTATGCGCGACGATCGGCGACTCGCCGACCCAGTGCACGAAGTTCGTGAGCGCCTCCGACGCGGTGGGCGCATTGGCGACGTCATCGGTACTGATGCCGTGCACCTGGTGTCCGACGATCGGGCGTCCCGGATTGACGAGCGACTCGAAGCGGTCGACGACCTGGCCATCACGCACGCGGAGCGCCGCGATGTCGACGATGTAGCCGTCCTCCGGCTTCATCGCGGTCGTCTCGAGGTCGAAGACGACGAACTCGGACGTGCCATCGGCGAGCAGCCTGCCCAGCTGCGGGATCGAAGCGGCCTTCGGGCCGAAGAACGGCACCTTCTTCGGCGTGCCGACCGAGGCGACGAGCTTGTCCTGGAGCTCGATCGACTTCTGAAGCTCCCCGTGGCCGTAGGCGATCGCATCGGCCATGACGGACTCCGGCAGGATGTTCGCGCCCGCCTCGACCATCATCACCGCGTCGCGGGTGCCGGCGACGACGAGGTCGAGCTCGCTCTCGTCGAGCTCGGTGTTCGTCGGGTTCGTGACGAACTCGCCGCCGATGCGGCCGACGCGCACGGCACCGACCGGGCCCATGAACGGGATCTGGCTGATCGAGAGCGCCGCCGAGGCGCCGTTGAGGGCGAGGATGTCCGGGTCGTTCTCCATGTCCGTCGAGAGGACGGTCAGGACGACCTGGACGTCGTTGAGATAGCCCTTCGGGAAGAGCGGGCGGAGCGGGCGGTCGGTGAGGCGCATCGCCAGGATGGCCGCCTCCGACGGGCGCGACTCGCGCTTGATGAACCCGCCGGGGATCTTGCCCGCGGCGTACATCCGCTCCTCGTAGTCGATCGTGAGCGGGAAGAAGTCGGCCCCTTCGCGCGGCTCCTTGGCGGCGACCGCGGTCGCCAGGACGACGGTGTCGCCGTATCGGACGATGACGGCCCCGTCGGCCTGTTCGGCCAGCTTGCCGGCCTCCATGCTGAACGGCTTGCCGCCGATCTCAGCTTCGTGCTTGATTGCCACTGATTCCTCCAGTGTTCGTGGGTGGCGTCCGGCGCTGGAGCTGCGTGGCGCGCTCTCTCTTCGTACGAGCGCAGGCGTCAGGCAGGGGCGGAAGCCGATTGGATGTTCTGCAGATGTGCGAGACCCAGGTCCCTCGAGGGTCCTGGGTCAATCGCGAGCGATGTCTAGCGGCGCAGCCCGAGGCTGCTGATGACGGCGCGGTACCTGTCCACGTCATTGCGAACGAGGTACGCGAGAAGCCGTCGACGCTGCCCGACGAGCTTCAGAAGCCCGCGGCGCGAGTGATTGTCCTTCGGGAAGCTCCGCAGATGCTCCGTCAGCGACTTGATCCGCTCGGTGAGAAGCGCAACCTGCACCTCCGGCGACCCGGTGTCGCCCTCGTGCGTGGCGTACTCGTCGACGATTGCGCTCTTCGAATCCTTGGCGAGCGGCACGTATTCCTCCACATTCTTTCCGTAAGCCTCGAAAGTCTAGCAGAGGCGGCCGTCGATGGCCATTTCGCCGACCCCGCCGCGGCGCCACGTCGGGGGCGTTTAGGACCGCTGTTCCAACCGCCTGCGCGCGTCTGCCTCGTCCGCTCGCATCTGGACGACGAGCGCATCCGCCGATGCGAACTGGCGCTCCTCGCGCAGGCGCGCGTCGAGCTCGACGACGAGCGTCGTGTCATACAGGTCACCGTCCCAGTCGAGCAGGTACACCTCCACCAGGACGCGGCCGTCGTCGTGGAACGTCGGGCGCACCCCGATGCTGACGAGCGCCGGATGGTCGGGGCCGACAGCTCGCTCCCCCACCTCGACGCGCCCGAGATAGATCCCCAAGGCCGGCAGGACGGGCGTGTAGTCGAAGGCGAGGTTCGCCGTCGGGAAGCCGAGCTCCCGTCCGCGCCGGTCGCCGTGCACGACGGTCCCGCGCAGCAGCGGCGGCGCGCCGAGGAGCGCACCCGCCGCGGCGACGTCTCCATCGCCCAGGATGGCGCGGATGCGGGACGATGAGACCGGCTCTCCGTCGACGACGAGCGGCGCGACCGTGATCGCCTCGAAGCCGCGCGCGGCGCCGATCTCCGCCACGCGGGCCGGTGTTCCGGAGCGCCCGCGGCCGAACGCGCTGCCCGGCGTCATGACGACGCCGCGCAGGTCGATGCCGGGGGCCAGCCCGTCGAGAAAGTCTTCCGGCGCCAGCGCCCGGAGGGCGTCGTCGAAGCGGATGACGAGCGCGTGATCGACCCCCGCCTCGACGAGCCGGTTGAGCGTCACCTCGGGCGGGAGGAGGCGCTCGACGCTCGTGCCGGGGCGGATCACCTCGTCGGGATGTGGCGCGAAGACGAGCGCGACCGCCGCCGCATCACGCGCTCGCGCGGCCTGGACCGTCGCCGTGATGAGATGCCGGTGGCCGCGGTGGACGCCGTCGAACACGCCGAGCGTGACGACCGCGGGCCCGATCGAGGGGATGGCCGGGAGCTTCACTCGGCGGTCTCGACGGGCAGCACCCGGTCGGGCCGCAGGATACCCGTGCTCACGAGCCCGATCCCGAGGAGCGCACCGCTCGCCGCAAAGACGGCGACGCGGCCGGTGGCGTCGATCGAGACGGCCTGCTCGACCCCATGGGCGAAGCGCCACGAGCCATCCTCCGCGAGCCGGACGCGAGGCAGCGGCAGGAGGTCGCCGACCGCCAGGACCGCCTCGGCCAGCCGGCCGTCGGCGGCGAGCGCCTCGAGCCGGTCGGGGGTGACGGCATCCTCGACGCGCAGGCCGGATGCTTCCGTCCGACGGAGCGCGCGGAGATGGCCACCCGTGCCGAGGCGCTCGCCGAGGTCGCGCGCGATCGACCGCACGTACGTGCCTGGCCCGCAGCGCAGGTCGATGCGCACGTCCATGAGCCCATCGACCTCCTCGACGCCGAGCAGGTCGCTCGCCTCCACGGTCACGGTCCGGGCAGGGACCTCGATTGGCGTGCCCGCTCGCGCGGCGCGATGCGCGATCCGGCCGCCTTGCTTGCGGGCGCTGAACAGGGGCGGTCGCTGCTCGAACGTCCCGACGAACGTGGCGAGCGCCTCGGCCACGGTTGCCTCGCCCGGTATCGCGGATGACACGCCTTCGAGCGGCCCCTCGGCATCGTCGGTGGCGCTTCGCTGGCCGAGACGGATGACCGCCTCGTACCGCTTGCGCCCGCCGGTCAGCTCCTGGCTGAAGCGCGTGGCGGCCCCGACGAGGATGGGCAGCACGCCCGAGGCGAGCGGATCGAGGGTCCCCGCGTGACCGATTCGGCGGATCCCCGTCAGGCGACGGAGGAGGCCCACCATGTCGTGGCTCGTCGGCCCGACCGGCTTGTCGAGGTTAACGACCCCGAGCATCGGCGCGGTCGAGCTCGCGCTCGCACTCGTCGAGGACCCACGACGTCGCCTCGGCCAGCGGCGCGTCGACGGTGCAGCCGGCCGCTCGCGCATGCCCGCCCCCTCCGAACACGGACGTCACGGCCACGGCGTCGGCATGCGCCGAGGTGCGGATGCTGACGCGCGTCTGGGACGGATCGGCCTCCTTGAAGAGCAGCGTGAGGTCGGCCGCCTTCGTCGTGGCGAGCAGATCGATGAAGCCCTCGCTCGCGACCGGCTGCGCGCCGGTCTCGGCGAGCATCGCCAGCGTCATGGCGGCATGCACGATCCGCCCATCCCGCCGTTCGGTGGCGCCCGCGAGGATGCGGCCCCAGAGGGCCAGCGTGCTGAACTCGCGGTCGGCATAGATCGACCGATGGAGCTGCGAGAGCGGCGCGCCAGCCTCGAGCAGCTCGGCCGCGACCCGCAGCGTCCGTGGCGTCGCATTCGGATGCGAGAAGGTGTGCGTGTCCTGGACGATGCCCGCGGTCAGGACGGTCGCCATGCGTTCGTCGATCTCGACGCCGAGCTCGGGGATGAGCATGGCGACCATCTCGCACGTGGCCGCGGCCTCGGCGTCGACCCACGCGGCTGCCGACTCGCTGCCGTCGTTCGAGACGTGGTGGTCGATGTTGACGATCGTGGCGCGCGTGAGCCAGTCGCCGGACTCGGTTGCGATCCGGCCGGTCCGCGAAGGCGGCCCGTCGAGGACGACCGCGAGGTCGGGCTCGAGCTGTGGCGTGGCGTGCACCTCGTCCGCGCACGGCAGGTCGGCGAGAGACGGCGGGACCGGATCGGCAGCAACGACCTCCGCCTGCTTTCCCATGCGCTCCACGGCCATGCGGAGGGCGAGGGCGGAGCCCAGGGTGTCGGCGTCCGGGTTCTCGTGGCAGATCGCCGTCACCCGCGACGCTGCGCGGATGGCCGCGACGACCGCCTCACGCCCCATCGGGGCGATCCTCCTCGAGCTCGCGCAGGATGCGCAGCACGCGGTTGCCGGACTCGATCGAGTCGTCGTGACGGATGACGAGCTCAGGGACGTGCCGGATCGTCAGGCGCCCGCCCAGCTGGCGCCTGAGCCACGGGGCGGCATCGGTCAGGGCCTTGAGCGTGTCGTCGCGCTCCTCGTCGCTGCCGAGGACGCTGACCCAGACCCGGGCCTGCCCGAGGTCCCGCGCTGTCTCGACGCGCGTGATCGTCGCGAACCCGATCCGCGGGTCCTTCATCTCGCGCTGCAGGAGCTCCATGAGCTCCTGCCGGATCTGGCTGTCGAGCCGGTCGGTCCGCTGGGTCATCGGCTCCCCTAGGCCTGCTCGGCGACCATCTGGTAGCACTCGATGACGTCGCCCTCGGCGATGTCATCGGCGTCGAGGCCGATGCCGCACTCGAAGCCCGTCGCGACCTCGCGAACGTCGTCCTTGAACCGCTTGAGCGACGTGATGCGGGTGTCGGCGAGCAGCTCGCCCGCGCGCAGCACGCGTGCCTGGCCACCGCGCACGATGCGCCCATCGGTGACGTATGAACCGGCGATGTTCCCGGCCTTGCCGGCCTTGATCACCATCCGGACCTCGGCATGGCCCTCGATCTGCTCGACCTGCTTCGGCGTCAGGAGGCCCGACAGGGCCTGGCCGATATCGTCGGTCAGCTTGTAGATGACGTCGTACAGGCGGACGTCGACGCCGGTCGCGTCGATCGAGCGCAGCGCGCCCGGATCGGGCTTCGCGTTGAAGCCGATGACGACCGCGTCCGAGGCCGAGGCGAGGTTGACGTCGCTCTCGTTGATGTCGCCGGCGCCCTCGCGCAGAATGTTGACGCGGACCTCGCTCGTGGTCAGCCGCTCGAGCGAGTGACGGATCGCGCCGAGCGAGCCCTGCACGTCGGTCTTGAGCACGACGCGCAGCTCGGCCACCTCGCTGTCCTTGATCTGCGCGCTGACCTCCTCGAGCGTGCTCGCCGTCCGGCCCTCGCCCCCGCTCGCGGCGATCTCGGCCGTTTCGGCGGCCTCGCGAGCCTTCTTCTCGTCGGCGACGACGCGCAGGATGTCGCCAGCCTCGGGCAGCCCCTGGAGGCCGATGATCTCGACCGCCGTCGCGGGCTCCGCGGTCTTCACCCGCTTGCCGGCGGCGTTGTTGAGCGCGCGGACCCGGCCCCACGTGCGGCCGACGGTCACGATCTGGCCGATCTCGAGC
>CAZKFP010000117.1:0-7647 GCA_964552085.1 uncultured Steroidobacteraceae bacterium | reverse complement strand
CGGGTCAAGCACCGCAAGGTCCAGCGCGGACGACGCGCCGGGCTGGCGAAGGGCGGCACCGCGGTCAGCTTCGGCGACTACGGGCTGATGGCGGAGGAGGTCTGCTGGCTCACCAGCCGCCAGATCGAGGCGGCACGGCGTGCCATGACCCACCACATCAAGCGCGGTGGCCGCGTCTGGATCCGGGTCTTCCCGGACAAGCCGGTCACCAAGAAGCCCGCCGAAGTCCGGATGGGCTCGGGCAAGGGCGCGCCGGACCATTGGGTCGCGGTCGTCAAGCCCGGGCGGGTGATGTTCGAGATGTCCGGCGTGCCGGAGCCGATCGCGCGGGAGGCCATGCGCCTCGCTGGGCACAAGCTCCCGATCAGCACGAAGTTCGTCGTGAAGGAGGGGCTCGAGCATGGACATCAGTGAGGTGCGTGCCCTCTCCGACAGGGACCTCGAGGGCGCGCTGCGTGACGCGAAGCAGGAGCTGTGGAAGGTCCGCTTCGACCTCGCCACGCGACAGGAGAGCAACTACAGCAGGCTGCCGGCGACGCGCAAGCGCATCGCTCGCATCCTGACGGTGATGACTGAGCGACAGCATGCCGCCGAGGCGGCGGCCGAAACAGAGAAGGCCAGCTGATGCAGGGCAAGCGAAAGAGCAAGGTCGGACGCGTCGTGTCCGACAAGATGGACAAGACGGTCGTCGTGAGCGTCGAGCGGTTGCGCCGGCACCCCGTCTACAAGCGGGTCGTGCGGCTGACCAGCAAGTTCAAGGCGCACGATGCCGAGAACAGCGCGCGCGTCGGCGACACGGTCCGGATCGAGGAGAGCAAGCCGCTCTCGCGCGAGAAGCGCTGGACGGTCGTCGAGATCGTGGCGCGCGGCTCGCACGAGGAGCTCATCGACGGGACGGAGCCTGCATGATCCAGAAGTACAGCAGGCTGCGGGTGGCCGACAACTCCGGCGCGCGTGTCGTCGAGTGCATCTCGGTCATCGGCCGCTCCACGAGCGACACCGCCGAGGTCGGCGACGTCATCGTGGCCGCGGTCAAGCAGGCGCTGCCGAACTCGGGCGTCAAGAAGGGCGACGTCGTGCGCGCCGTGGTCGTCCGGACGACGAAGGAGTACGGACGGCCGGACGGCAGCCACATCCGTTTCGACGAGAACGCGGCCGTGCTCATCACGCCGCAGGGCAGCCCGCGCGGGACCCGGATCTTCGGACCGGTGGCGCGGGAGCTGCGCGAGCGGAACTACATGAAGATCGTGTCGCTCGCGCCGGAGGTGCTGTAGATGAACGTGCGAAGAGGAGACACCGTGCTCGTCCTGGCGGGCAAGGACCGCGGCAAGCGCGGCACCGTCGACCGCGTCGAGAGGACGAAGCGCGGCCTGGGCGTCGTCATCCCCGGCATCAACATGGCGAAGCGACACCAGCGCGCCCGCTCGCGGACGCAGTCGGCGGGGATCATCGACCTGCCCGTCCCGCTGCACGTCAGCAACGTGCAGGTCATCTGCCCGCGCTGCAACGAGCCGACGCGCATCGCGCACGGCAAGCTGGAGGGCGAGCATGGCCGCCGGACCCGGCTCTGCAAGCGCTGTGGCGAGCAGATCGAGGTGACGACGAAGTGAGCCCCGAGAAGAAGCCGGCCCGCGGCGACGCGGCGCCGAAGGTGAAGGCGAAGCCGAAGGCGGACGTCGCTCCGAAGGCCGCTCCGAAGGCCGCTGCCTCGAAGGAGTCGGCGAGCTCGTCGTCGAAGGCGTCGCCCTCCACGCCCGCCGCGAGCGAGACGAAGGCGCGTCGGGCCGGCAACGGCTTCACGAAGCCGGAGTACGCCGGCCTGCGCCAGCGCTACAACGACGAGGTCGTACCCGCCATGCAGCGCGAGTTCGGCTATCCGAACGGGATGCAGATTCCGAGGGTCGACAAGGTCGTTGTGAACATCGGCCTCGGCGAGGCGATCGCCAACGCCAAGGCGCTCGACGCCGCGGTGGGGGACCTGACGACGATCACCGGGCAGAAGCCGATCGTGACTCGCGCAAAGCGCTCGATCGCGCAGTTCCGGCTGCGCACCGGGATGCCGATCGGTGCCAAGGTGACGCTGCGCGGCCAGCGGATGTACGACTTCCTCGAGCGCACGATGTCGCTCGCGCTGCCGCGCATCCGCGACTTCCGCGGCATCCCGACCCGCTCGTTCGACGGCCGCGGCAACTTCAGCCTCGGCCTGCGGGAGCAGCTCGTCTACCCCGAGATCGACTACGACAAGATCGACCGGCTGCGCGGGCTCGAGATCAGCATCGTGACGACGGCGAAGACCGATGAGGAGGGGCGCAAGCTCCTCGAGCTCATGGGCATGCCGTTCCAGGCGAATTAAGGAGCATCCGTGGCAAAGAAGTCGAGTATCGCCAAGGCGAAGCGCGGTTCGCGCTTTCCCGTCCGCGAACACAACCGATGCCAGGTGTGCGGCCGGCCGAGGGGCTACATGCGCCGCTTCGCGATGTGCCGCATCTGCTTCCGGGAGCGCGCCCTGCTGGGCCAGCTGCCGGGCGTGACCAAGTCGAGCTGGTAGTAGCTCGTTGACCGAAGGCCGCCATCAGCGGCCGCCATCAGCGGCAGGCGCCATCCGCCAACGGGCGGGGGCGAACCACCGCCGAGGAGTGAACGAACACAACAATGAACGTGACCGATCCAATCGCCGACATGCTGACGCGCATTCGTAACGCCAGCGCCGCGCGGCACAAGGAGCTGAGCCTCCCGTCGTCCCGGATGAAGCGCGAGATCGCGCGGATCCTGGCCGAGGAGGGCTTCATCGAGATGTACGAGACGCAGCCGGACGTCGTCCAGGAGAAGCTGACCCTGCGCCTGAAGTACGTCGAGGGCCGCACCCCGGTCGTGACTGGCCTGAAGCGGATCAGCAAGCCCGGCCTGCGGGTCTACGCCCGCAAGACGGAGATCCCGCGCGTGCTCGGCGGGCTCGGCCTCGCCATCCTCTCAACCTCCCACGGAGTCATGACCGGGAACGACGCCCGGAAACAGAATCTCGGTGGCGAGGTCCTCTGCTACGTCTGGTAAGGAGCGAACGCATGTCCCGAATCGGAAAGATGCCGATTCCGCTCCCTGACGGAGTGGAGGTCGTCCAGGACGGCGGCCACCTGCGGGTGACCGGGCCGCTCGGCACGCTCGAGCGCACCATCCACCCGGAGATGAAGCTCGAGCGGGAGGACGGCACGCTGCGCATCGTGCGCCCGACCGACGAGCCGCGTCACCGCGCGCTCCACGGGCTGACCCGCACGCTCGTCAACAACATGGTCGTCGGCGTCGCGACCGGCTTCACGAAGAACCTGGAGATCAGCGGAGTCGGCTATCGCGCGCAGCTGCAGGGGACGAAACTCGTGCTCGCGCTCGGCTATTCACACTCGGTCGAGGTCGATCCCCCCGAGGGGATCGAGTTCCGCGTCGAGACGCCGACCCGCCTCGGGGTCTTCGGCGCCGACAAGGAGCTCGTTGGCCAGACCGCCGCATTCATCCGCTCGAAGCGAAAGCCCGAGCCCTACAAGGGCAAGGGGATTCGCTACGCGGGCGAGCAGATCCTCCGCAAGGCCGGCAAGGCCGGCAAGGTCGGGGTGTAAGGAAGACGAATGACCGATCTCTCACGCGACGCGATGCGTCGCAAGCGACATGAGCGCCTCCGGCTCCGCATCAGCGGCAGCACGGAGCGCCCGCGGCTGTCGGTCTTCCGCAGCGCGAAGTTCATCTATGCCCAGGTGATCGATGACACCACCGGGCGCACGCTGGCCGCCGCCTCCAGCCGCGAGAGCGATCTCGCCGGCGAGAGCAAGGTCGACGTCGCGCGCGCCGTGGGTCTGGCGCTCGCCAAACGGGCGAAGGCCGCGGGCGTGAGCTCGGTGGTCCTCGACCGGGGCGGCTACCAGTACCACGGGCGGGTCCGCTCGCTCGCCGAGGGCGCCCGCGAGGGCGGCCTCAACCTGTAGAGCGAAGGAGTCATCAGCATGGCACGCATCGACGCGTCCAAGCTCAACCTGGAAGAGAAGGTCGTCCAGATCAACCGCGTCTCGAAGGTCGTCCAGGGCGGACGTCGCTTCAGCTTCAGCGCGGTCGTCGTCGTCGGCGACGGCAACGGCACGGTCGGCGCCGGGATCGGCAAGGCCGGCGAGGTGCCGGAGGCGATCCGCAAGGGCGTCGAGGACGCGAAGAAGCACCTGATCAAGGTGCCGCTCGTCGGTTCCACGATCCCGCATGAGGTGCACCGGCACTTCGGCGCCGCGAAGGTCATGCTCAAGCCGGCCAGCGCCGGAACCGGCGTCATCGCCGGCGGCTCGGTGCGCTCGGTCGTCGAGGCGGTCGGCATCCGCGATCTGTTGAGCAAGGCCCAGGGCTCGACGAACCCGATCAACGTCGTCCGCGCGACGATGGTGTGCCTCGCGGCGCTTCGCTCCGCCGATGACATCGCCGCTCTGCGTGGCCGCACTGCCGAGCAGCTGCTCGGCAAGCGCGGCGCGGAGCTGGCCCGCACGCCGCACGAGATCCCGGAGCGGCGCGAGCCGATGAACACCGGGTTCGGAGGTGGTCGTGGCCGCTAGGAAGATCAAGGCGACGTGGGTCCGCTCGACGATCGGTCACAACGCGGGGGCGCGCGGGACGATCCGCGCCCTCGGGCTGCACCGGCTGCACGAGACGGTCGAGCTGGCCGATACCCCGATGATCCGCGGCATGCTGCGCCGCGTCGCGTTCCTCCTCGAGGTTGAGGAGCCGTCGGCGAAGGGCGCATCGGCCCAGAACGAGGAACCGAAGTGAAGCTCCACGACCTGCACCCGTCGCCCGGGTCGCGCAAGTCCTCCCGCCGCGTCGGCCGGGGCCAGGGCTCCGGCCGCGGCAAGACGGCGGGGCGCGGCACCAAGGGCCAGAAGTCGCGCGCCGGCGGCAACCTGCCCGCCTGGTTCGAGGGCGGCCAGACGCCGTTCCACATCCGAACCCCGAAGCTGCACGGCTTCCGCAATCGCGGCCGCGTGGCCTATGCGCCGCTGAACCTCGCCCGCCTGAGCGACGTCGAGAAGGGCACGCTCGTCACGCCCGACGTCCTCGAGCACGACGGCCTGATCAGCGACACGAAGCTGCCCGTCAAGATCCTCGGCGTCGGGGAGGCGCCGAAGGGCATCACGATCCACGCGCACGCGTTCAGCCGCTCCGCGCTTGACAAGCTCGCCGCCGCCGGCAGCACGACGCAGCGCCTGAGCTGGCCGGACAACGCGCCGATCGACGAGGAGGCCGAGGCCGCCGCGGCCGAGGCCGCCGCCGAGAAGGCGCGTACCCGGCAGGCGAGGCGTGGGAAGGTGGCGAAGGCCGCGGCTCGTGCCGCGTCGGCCGCCGCCGAACAGGCCTCCGCGGACGACGCCCCGTCCGAGCCGGCCGACGAGACCCCCGTGGAGACCGCCGCCGAGCGCGAGACCCAGAGCGAGACCGAAAGCGAGCCCGAGGCTTGATCGAGACGGTCGTCGCCGCCTTCCGCGCGCCGGACATCCGGCGCAAGCTGCTCTTCACGCTCGGGATCCTGCTCATCTTCCGGGCGCTGACGAACGTTCCGATCCCGAACGTGAACACGGCCGCCCTGACGGACCTGTTCACCGACAACCCGCTCCTCGGGATCCTGAACATCTTTTCGGGAGGCGGCCTGGCGGCCGCGTCGATCATCGGCCTCGGCGTGAACCCGTACATCAACGCCAGCATCATCATGCAGCTCATGCGCGGCGTGATCCCGGCGCTCGAGGAGCTCAGCCGCGAGGGCGAGTACGGCCGCAACAAGCTCAACCAGTACACGCGCATGCTGACCGTGCCGCTCGCCTTCGCGCAGGGCTACGGCATCAGCGTGCTCCTGTCGGCGAACGGCGTCATCCCGGCCAACGACCTGTTCAGCATCGAGACGCTCAGCCTGCTGCTGAGCTTCACGGCCGGCACGATCCTGCTCATGTGGCTCGGCGAGCTCATCAGCGAGAAGGGGCTCGGCAATGGGATCAGCTTCATCATCTTCGCCGGCATCGTCGGCAGCGTGCCGCAGCAGATCGGCCCGATCCTGTCCGGACCGGACGCCCTGGCGCGGCTCATCCCCTTCATCATCGTCGCGATCATCGTCGTGGCGGCCGTCGTCTTCATCAACGAGGGCCAGCGCCGGATCCCGGTCCAGTACGCCAGCCGCGTCCGCGGGCGCCGCATGTACCAGGGCCAGACCCAGTATCTGCCGCTCAAGGTGACGATGGCCGGCGTCATCCCGATCATCTTCGCCGTCAGCATCCTGCTCTTCCCGGCGCAGATCGCGACGTACTTCACGACGAGCAACATCGACTGGGTGCGCACCGGCGCGCTCTTCATCGCCGAGAACCTGAACGGCACAAACAACATCCCGCTGTACGGGACGCTCTACTTCCTGCTCGTCGTGTTCTTCACGTACTTCTACACCGCGTTCCAGTTCCGGCCCGACCAGACCGCCGACTACCTGCGCAAGAACGGCGGCTTCATCCCCGGCATTCGGCCCGGCAAGCCGACGGAGGAGTTTCTCGGGCGGGTCACGAACCGCATCACGCTCGGCGGCGCGACGTTCCTCGGGTTCATCGCGGTCCTGCCGTACATCGTCTCGGCCTTCATCCCCGGCACCGAGAACCTGCAGCTGGGCGGCACGAGCATCCTCATCATGGTCAGCGTCGTCGTCGAGACGATGAAGCAGCTCGAGGCACAGATGATGATGCGCCACTACGAGGGATTCATCAGGTGACCGATGGGCCGACCGGCCCCGGCGAGCGCCTGATCCTGCTGCTCGTCGGTGCCGTGGGCGCCGGCAAGGGAACCCAGGCCGGGCTCCTGTCGCGTGAGCTCGGTCTCCCGCACCTCGCCTCCGGCAACCTGTTCCGGGCGGCCAAGGCCGCGCACACCGACCTGGGCGAGGTCGCCCGCGGCTACATGGAGCGCGGCGAGCTCGTGCCCGACGAGATCACGATCGGCATGTTCATGGAGGAGCTCGGGCAGCCTCGCGCCGAGCATGGCGCGATCCTCGATGGCTTTCCGCGGACCGTGGGCCAGGCCCGCGCGCTCGACGAGACGCTCGCGAGGCAGGGCGAGCGAATCCGCAGCGTCATCTTCATCGACGTCCCGACCGAGGATCTCGTCCGCCGGGTCGCCGGCCGCTGGACGTGCCCGCAGTGCGGCACGCCGTACCACGAGGCGACCGACCCGCCGAACGTTCCCGGTCGCTGCGACCGTGACGGGACGGCACTCACCCAGCGCGAGGACGACCGCCCGGAGGTCGTCCGGGCCCGCCTCGAGCGGCAGGTGCCGCCGATGCTCGAGGTGATCGACCACTACGAGCGGGCAGGGATCGTCGACCGGCTGGACGGCCGGCAGCCGATCGAGGAGGTCACCGCCGAGATCCTGTCGCGCGTCGGCGACCGCGCGGCGAGCGCCTGATGGGCATGCGCAGCGCGGGAACGGCCACGATCAAGCGGCCCGCCGAGATCGACCGCATGCGCGCCGCCGGCGCCATCCTCGCCGATATCCTCGACGTTCTCAGGTCCGAGATCCGCGCCGGCGTCACGACGGGCGACCTCGACGAGATTGCCGCGCGGATGCTCCGCGACGCGGGCGCCGTCTCGTCGTTCAAGG
>CAZKFP010000116.1:0-13383 GCA_964552085.1 uncultured Steroidobacteraceae bacterium | reverse complement strand
CGGCTATACTCGAAGCGCGTTCGAGCATGGAGGGGAAGGTGACGCGCTCCACACCAACCGAGGTCGCGCCCAGAAAACGGGCGGTGCGTGCAGGCGGGGCCGCCGGGGCGCGCCCGGCACCGTCGGGCTCGGATCACCTGCTCGTGATCAGTGGGCTCTCGGGCGCCGGCAAGAGCCAGGCAAGCAAGCTGTTCGAGGACCTGGGCTACTCGGTCGTGGACAATCTGCCCCCGGCGCTGCTCGACGGGTACCTGGCGTTGCGGCGCGAGCAGCCGGAGCGCTATGGACGCTCCGCCCTCGTCCTCGACATCCGGGCGGGCGACCCCGCCCCCGCGATCGAGAGCGCCGCCGCGGCCGTGGAGGCGGAAGGGTCGCACCTCGAGCTCGTCTACCTCGAGGCGAGCGACGCCAGCCTCGTGAGCCGCTTCAGCGAGACCCGCCACCGCCATCCGCTGGAGGCGTCGCGCAGCGGCGTGCAGGCCAGCATCACCGAGGAGCGCCGCCGCCTGGCGAGGACGCGCGAGATGGCCGACCACATCGTCGACACGAGCGGCCTTTCGATCGGCCAGCTCAAGGACCGCCTCTTCGCCCTCGTGCCCCGCGAGGCGGCGAGCGACGACCTTCGGATCGACATTGTCACGTTCGGCTTCAAGTACGGGATCCCGCTCGAGGCGGACCTCGTGTTCGACGTCCGCTTCCTGACGAACCCGTACTGGGACCCGGATCTCAGGCCGCTCTCGGGCCTCGAGGATCGCGTGCGCGACTACGTGCTCGGCCAGCCGACGGCGGCGCGCTTTCTCGATCTCGTCACCGAGCTGCTGGAGCTCACCGCGCCGGCGTACCGTGCCGAGGGCAAGGAGCAGCTGCGGGTCGCGCTCGGCTGCACCGGCGGCTATCACCGCTCGATCGCGCTGGCCGAGGAGCTCTCGCGGCGCCTTGGCGAGCTGCCGCAGACGTCGGTCAACGTCTTCCACCGGGAGCTCGAGCGATGAGGCGACCGCGGCTGCCACGCTGGCTCTACCCTGGGATGCACCTGAAGCGCTGGCTGGTTCTCCTGTTCCTCGGCATCGCGATCCTCGGTCTCGGCGCGGCCATCTTCATCCGCGACCTGTATCGCACCAGCGCCGCCGACGAGATTGCTGTCGTCTATTGGCTCACCGGCGCCTGGATGGAGCCGCAGGTCCGCGCCGCGGTCGTCGCAGGGATCGGGGTCTGCCTCACCGTCGTCGGCATGTGGGGCCTCATGCGCTCGGTCATCTCCCCGTTCATCGCGCGCGGCGACAGCGTCATGGAGGTGCTATACACGAAGCGCTACCTGTCCCGCGGCCCGCGGATCGTCGCCATCGGTGGCGGAACCGGGCTCTCGACGCTCCTGCGCGGGCTGAAGGGGTACAGCGGGAACATCACCGCCGTTGTGGCGGTTGCCGACGACGGCGGGAGCAGCGGCCAGTTGCGGCAGCAGCTCGGGATCGTGCCGCCCGGCGACATCCGTAACTGCATCGCGGCGCTCGCCGATGCCGAGCCGCTCATGAGCCAGCTCATGCAGTACCGCTTCCCCGCGGGCTCAGGCCTCGACAACCACGCCTTCGGCAACCTGTTCATCGCCGCGATGACCGCGGTGACCGGCGACTTCGAGGAGGCGGTACGCGAGTCGAACCGCGTCCTGGCCGTGCGTGGCCAGGTGCTGCCGGCCACGAGCGTGCCGCTCAACCTGTCGGCGCAGCTCGAGTCCGGCCGGCACCTCTACGGCCAGGTTGCCATCGCCAATGCCGAGGAGCGCATCGCGCGGGTCTTCATCGAGCCCGCCGACGTCCGCGCGACGAGCGAGGCGCTCGAACGCATCCTCGAGGCTGAGATGATCGTCATCGGTCCCGGGAGCCTGTTCTCCAGCGTTCTCCCGAACCTGCTCATCAGCGACGTTCGCGACGCGCTCGCCGCGGCGCAGGGGATGAAGGTGTACGTCTGCAACGTCGCGACGCAGCCCGGCGAGACGCCGAAGCTGACGGCGTCGGAGCACATGCGCGTCCTGTTCGACCACATCGGCGAGGACACGATCGACTACGTCATCGTCAACCGCAGCACCGATGCGCGCCGCCCGGAGGGCTGGCTGGCCGAGCCTGTCGAAGTCGACACGCGCCGTCTCGAGGAGCTGCCGGTCGTCATCATCGAGGAGGACGTCATCGACCCGTCGAACGCGCACCGGCACGACCCGGCGAAGCTGGCCACCGCGCTCATGCGCCTGCAGCAGGAGGACCGCGTCGACCGGCCGCGCCAGCGACGGGTGGGCCGGCCCGCCGCCCACGCCTCCTGAGCGCCGCGGTGCTCCTGGCAGGTGAGGTCAAGGGGGAGCTGGCACGCATCCAGCCGGCGCGGGCGTGTGACCGCCGTGCCGAGCTCATCGGCCTCCTCCACGGTGCCGGCGGCGGCCCGCTGCGAACGCTCGATCACGCGATCGCGCGCACGGCCGTGCACCTCGCCTCGACGCTCGGCATGCCGGTCGACGCGCCGCGGGTCGGCGCGCCTGAGCGGGTCCGTGCGGGAGGCAGGCGCCACCTCGTCGTCGAGCTGGATCGGGCGGCGCTCGGGACCTGGTCCTGGGCCGGGGCGCCGGCGTGCGATCGTCGCGCCTTCCTGCGCGGCGTGCTCCTCGGCAGCGGCTCGATCTCGTTCAGCGCGTCCGGTCCGCACGTCGAGTTCGTCATCGCCGACCTGCCCGCGGCGGAGGAGCTGCAGTCGTCGCTCGCCTCGCTCGAGGTGCGCGCCCTGCGGGCCGAGCGGCGCGGCCGGCAGGTCGTCTACCTGAAGGGGCAGGAGGAGATCGCCGCGCTCTTCCGTCTCGTCGGCGCGAACCGCGGCGTCCTCGAGCTCGAGACGCTGCGGGTCGGTCGCGACGTCCAGGCGCGCCTGAATCGCATGCTGAACGCCGAGCAGGCCAATCTCGGCCGCACCGTTCGGGCCGCCGACCGGCAGCTGTCCGCCATCGCGCGGCTGGAGGCGGATGGCTCGCTCGACCGGCTGACCTCGCCGCTGCGCGAGGCGGCGGCGGCGCGACGCCGTATGCCGGACGCCGACCTCGATACGCTGGCCGCGGCGCTCGGCGTCAGCCGATCCGCCGTGAACCACCGGCTGCGCCGGCTCGTCGAGCTCGGCAGCGAGAAGGAGGAGTGATGCGACGTCCGGTCATCGCCGGCAACTGGAAGATGCACCCGGCAACCATGGGCGAGGCGGCGGCCCTGGCGGGCCACGTCGCGCGGTCCGCGCGCGAGCATCCGGGCATCACTACGGTCATCTGCCCGCCGGCGATCTGGCTGGCCGAGGTCGCTCGCGTCGTCGGGGAGGGCGTCGAGATCGGAGCCCAGACGATGCATTTCGAGGAGCTTGGCGCGTACACCGGCGAGACGAGCCCGCTCATGCTGGCCGGACTGGCGAGCTTCGTCATCGTCGGTCACTCCGAGCGACGGCAGTACGACGGCGAGACCGACGAGAAGGTAGGCCGCAAGGTGGCGAGCGCCGTCGCGCACGGGCTGCGGCCGATCGCGGCGGTCGGGGAGCGCGCCGAGGAACGCCGGGACGGTGAGACGCAGCGCGTCATCGACCGGCAGGTGCGGGCGGCCGTCTCGGGCCTCGAGCGCCTGGCGGGCAGCGGGCTCGTCGTCGCGTACGAGCCGGTCTGGGCCATCGGCACGGGCGACGCGGCGAGCGGCGACGACGCGCAGGCCGTCGCGGCCCAGATCCGCGCGATCCTCCGCGAGCTCGATTCCGACGGGGCGGACGAGATCCCGATCCAGTACGGCGGGAGCGTGACCGATGCGAACGCATCCGAGTTCTTCGGTCAGCCCGACATCGACGGTGCGCTCGTCGGCGGTGCCTCGCTGAAGCCCGACGCATTCGCCGCCATCCTGCAGGCCGCCGAGGACGCGGCGTGACGGTGCTCCTCGTCGTCCTCGACGGGTTCGGCCTGAACGACGATCCATCTCGAAACGCGCTCCTCTCGGCGTCGATGCCGAACTGGAACCGGCTGCTCGACGAGTGGCCGCACAGCCGGCTCGAGGCTTCGGGCGAGGCCGTCGGGCTGCCGGCCGGCCAGATGGGCAACAGCGAGGTCGGCCACCTGAACATCGGCGCCGGCTTCCGGGTGCTGCAGGACCTCCCGCGCATCAGCACAGCCATCGCCGACGGCGGCTTCTTCGAGAACGAGGCGCTCACAGCCGCCTGCCGCGGGGTCGCCGAGCGCGGGACGCGGCTCCACCTCGCCGGGCTCGTCGGTCCGGGCGGCGTCCATGCCGTCGACGAGCACATCGTCGCCATGGTCGAACTCGCCAGCCGGTCCGGGCTGCCGGCGGACCGAGTCGTGTTCCATGCGTTCACCGACGGCCGCGACACGCCGCCACGCTCGGCCGCCGGCTTCCTCCCTGAGCTGGAGGCGCAATTCGCCGGGCGGGCGCGGGTCGCGACGGTCAGCGGCCGGTACTACGCGATGGACCGCGACCGGCGCTGGGAACGGACCCGGCTTGCCTTCGACGCGATCGTCCACGGCAGCGGGCTCCATGCCGCCACCGCCACCGATGCCGTCGCCGCGGCCCACGCGCGCGGGGAGAGCGACGAGTTCATCGTGCCGACCGTCGTCGACGCCGCTCCGCCGCTCGCGGCAGGCGACGCGTTCGTCCACCTCAACTTTCGCGCCGATCGGGCGCGGCAGCTGACCCGGGCGCTGGCCATCGACGCGTTCGACGCGTTCGACCGCGGGGCCCGCCCCGAGCCCCTCGACGTCGTGACGCTCACCGAGTACCAGGCGGCGGACGAGCTGCCGGTACGGGTTGCCTTCCCGTCGCCGACGATCGACTCGCTCGCGGCCCTGCTCTCCCGGCGCGGCCTGCGGCAGCTCCACGTTGCGGAGACGGAGAAGTACGCCCACGTCACGTACTTCTTCAACGGCGGTGTGGAGGAGGCGTTCGACGGCGAGGATCGGATCCTCGTCCCATCGAACCGCGCTGTGCCGACGTACGACCTCGCGCCCGAGATGAGCGCCGGGCCGATCACCGACCACCTCGTCGATGCCCTCGAGCGACGCGAGCACGACTTCATCGTCGCGAACTATGCGAATACGGACATGGTCGCGCACACCGGCGTGTGGTCGGCTGCGGTGTCGGCGGCGGAGGTCGTCGACGGCTGCCTCGGCCGCCTCGTGCGGGCGGCGCTCGGCACCGATGCGCCCCTCGTCATCACCGCCGACCACGGCAACATCGAGGAGATGCGCGACGCGGCCGGCAACCCGCAGACGAAGCACACGACCGCGCCGGTGCCGTTCGTGCTCGTCAGCCGGGCGCACCGAGGGGCCGTCCTCGGCGACGGCTCGCTCGTCGACGTCGCGCCGACCGTGTGCGAGCTGCTCGGCATCCCGCCGGGTCCCGACATGATGGGCCGCTCGCTGATCGCCGGCCCGGAGGGCTGAGCGCACCTCTGGTACACTGCGCCGCCTATGCAGACCCCCCTTCTTCTCGCCCAGATGATCCTTGCCATCGCGCTCATCGCGTCGATCCTGCTCCAGCAGCGCGGGACCGGCCTCGGCGGGGCGTTCGGCGGCGAGGTGACCGCCTATCGCAGCCGGCGCGGTATCGAGCGCACGCTCTTCCGCCTGACGGTCGTCCTCGCCATCCTCATGGTCGCGTTCAGCCTGCTCAACCTCCTGCCGCCGGCTGCCTGACCGAGGCCTGTGCTAAGATCGGCCCCGCCGAATCGGGAACGTCCCGTGACCCGTGCCGAGGTGGCGGAATTGGCAGACGCGCTAGGTTCAGGACCTAGTGGCCGCAAGGTCGTGTGGGTTCAAGTCCCTCCCTCGGTACCACACCGATGCCCAGGTGGCGGAATTGGTATACGCGTACGTTTGAGGGGCGTATGAGGCAACTCATCCGGGTTCAAGTCCCGGCCTGGGCACCAATTCCACATTCGCTCGACCCGGTTCGCCGCTCGCCACCGCGAGCGGCGCTTCGCGGTCCCGGCGCCGCGCGGACGGTGCATGCTACCCTCGCCGGGGCGGTTAGCTCAGCCGGTCAGAGCGCCTCGTTTACACCGAGGAGGTCGGGGGTTCGAGCCCCTCACCGCCCACCAGCGGCCTGCTAGCATTCGCCGCGTCCATCGCCCGAGCCCGAGGAAGACCATCCCATGCCACTCTGGCTGATCATCCTGCTGATCGTCGTCGCGGTCATCGCCCTCTTCCTGATCTTCACGTACAACGGCCTGGTCCGCCTGCGGAACATGGTCGACGAGGCGTGGAATCAGATCAGCGTCCAGCTCAAGCGCCGCCATGACCTGATCCCGAACCTCGTCAACGCGGTGAAGGGCTACATGGATTTCGAGCAGGAGACCCTGACCCGGGTCATCGAGGCCCGTTCCGCCGCGGTGAGCGCCACGGAGAAGGGTCCCGGCGCCGCGGGAGAGGCCGCGCAGGCCGAGAACTTCCTGACCGGCGCACTGCGCCAGCTCTTCGCCCTCGTCGAGAACTACCCCGACCTCAAGGCAAACGAGAACGTCATGCAGCTCCAGGAGGAGCTGACGACGACCGAGAACCAGATCGGCTTCAGCCGGCAGCATTACAACAGCACCGTGCGTGAGCTGAACACTTCGATCCAGACCTTCCCGAACGTCCTCATCGCCGGCATGCTCGGCTTCCGCGAGCGCGACTACTTCCAGATCGCGGAGACGGACGCCGAGGTGCCAGAGGTGAGCCTGCGCACGACGTAACCGGCCGATGAGCGCCTCGGCGCGACCGGAACCGACGACCTTCTACCGGGAGATCGCGCGCAACCGGCGTCGCAGCTGGCTGCTCGTCGTCACCGTCGTCGTCGTGCTCGGCGCCCTCGGGGGCGCCATCGGCTACGCGAGTGGACTCGGGTGGGGCGGCGTGGCCATGGCGCTCGTCCTCGGCACGGCGATGAGCGTCGGCTCCTTCTTCGCGGGTGACGCGCTCGTCATGGCCACGAGCGGCGCCCGGGAGATCGATCGCGCGCGGCCCCCGGACCGGTTCGAGCAGTTCGTGAACGTCGTGGAGGAGATGCGCCTGGCCGGCGGCCTGCCGCCGCCGCGGCTGTGGGTGATCGACGACTCGGCGCCGAACGCGTTCGCCACCGGCCGCGATCCGGAGCATGCCAGCGTCGCGGTCACGACCGGGCTGCTCGAGAAGCTCGATCGCGAGCAGCTGCAGGGCGTCATCGGCCACGAGATGAGCCACATCGGCAACCTCGACATCCGATTCACGCTCCTCGTCGGGGTCCTCGTCGGAAGCATCGCCCTGCTCGCCGATTGGTTCCTGCGCTTCACGTTCTGGGGTGGTGGCCGGCGCAGCGGCAACGACCGTGGCGGGGGCGGGGGAGCGATGGCACTGCTCTTCGTCCTCGCTCTCGTCCTGGCGGTCGTCGCGCCGCTCATCGGTCGCCTCGTGCAGGCCGCCGTGAGCCGAAGCCGCGAGTCGCTGGCCGATGCGACCGCCGTCGAATTCACCCGCAACCCGGTCGGGCTGGCGCGCGCGCTGCGCACGATCAGCGACGACCCCGAGGTCCTCGAGGTTGCGAACCGCGCGACCCAGCACCTGTACATCGTCAACCCGATCAAGAGCTTCGAGGAGCGGGCGAAGTCGCTCTGGGACACGCATCCGCCGATCGGCGACCGCATCCGAGCGCTCGAGGCGATCGCCGGCCAGATGAGGCTGCGCTGAAGTTGCGGGGCTCGGGTCGCATCGGTATCCTTGCGACCGCCCGATCGGCGCCGAGGTAGCTCAGTCGGTAGAGCACCGCCCTGAAGAGGCGGGTGTCGTCAGTTCGATTCTGACCCTCGGCACCAGCAACGCGTAGAATCGGGGGACAAGCGGGCGGAAGTGGCTCAGTTGGTAGAGCATCACCTTGCCAAGGTGAGGGTCGCGGGTTCGAGTCCCGTCTTCCGCTCCATTTTCATGTCCGGCTGGTACGGGTTTCGGCTGACCTGCTAGCGTGAGGCCCATCCGGTGCCCCGTCGTCTAGTGGTAGGACAGCGGACTTTGGATCCGTGAACCGAGGTTCGAATCCTCGCGGGGCAGCCAGCCGGCGACCGGTGGCGACGTGCCCGAGTGGTTCAGGGAGCGGTCTGCAAAACCGCGTACACGGGTTCGATTCCCGTCGTCGCCTCCACCATCATCCGCCGGGCGGCGGATCCATCTGGCCGGGCATCGGCTGCGGGAGGTCGGGTCCGGGCTGCGATGGAGGCGCCGGGACGCTCGCCGGCGACTCGTCCAGCTGCTCCTGTGGCTCGTCGACGGACGCCGCACCGAAGCCGGAGACGGCCGGGCCGAACGTTGCCCCGGGGGCGGTCGGCAGCCAGTAGCCGGCGAGCGGGCCTGAGCTGAGCAGGACGCCGCGATCGCCGTTGATCCGCGCGCTCGACGTGTACTGCCAGGTCGTCGCGGCCGTGGTGATGCTCAGCGTCTCGCTGATCGCGTCCGTCAGCGGGTCGAAGCGGTAGCCGGTCCAGGTGCCGGCGCCGACGGCGTGCGGGCGCGGCCACAGGTAGCCGTAGCGGTCGACGAAGCCACGCGCGTACGCCTGCCCCGACTCGCGGATCCACAGGCCCTCGAAGACGCCGTTCGCCATGAAGAACCAGATGCCGTTTCCGGGACGGCTCCAGCCATGGGGCACGGTGCGCTCGACGAACGACGCGCTGCTCGGCCCGCCGATCGTGTGCGTCTTGGCGGCCGATGCGCTCCCTGTCGCGTCGAAGGCATATGCGGTGTGCTCGCCGGCCGCGAAGATGGTGCTGCCGCCACGCCGGAAGTCGGGATAGTCGGCCACGAGGCTGTCCGCGAGCGCGGCGAACTTCTCATGCGCCGTGTAACGGTGCAGGTAGAGCGACTGGCTGATGTGCACGAGGTGGTAGTTCCGGTTGCGGACCTGCCGGTCCAGGCAGCTCTTCGCCAGGCAGTAGTTGCTCACGCCCCCCGGCACGCGCATGACGCTCGCCTTGCGGCCGGTCGTCGTGAAGCCGCCGAGCACGAGCCGCCTGGCGTCCTCGTTGCCGGTCAGGCGCCAGTAGTCGTGCAGCCCGAAGGTCGCGAAGTTGTGCCCGTTGTACGTGTGGTCGTAGGGCGTCCACGGGTACTCCTCGAACCACAGCAGCCCGCCGTCGACCGCGGTCACCCATGGCTTGTCCGGTTCGGGGCGGACGAGGAACGATGCGTACGTCCGGTGCGCAGCATCGAGCCACCTCGTCTCGCCGGTCCACTCGTGGAGGCGCACGAAGCCGCTGAGCGCGATGCCCTGCGCCATGCCGGAGTACCACGGCGCCTTCAGCGTCCCGCGGCCGTGCAGGCCGAAGTCGAACCCGTACGGGAAGAAGATTCCGCCGCGGTGCTCGACTGCGCGCGAGAGGAGCCGATCCGCGTTCGCGACGGCGAGCCGCATGTACTCCGGATCGGGGACGAGGCGATAGTTGCGCAGCATGTTCACGACGTACTGGGCCTGCCCAACCGGGTGGTCGTACAGCGTGCCGTCGCCGGCGCGGTACATGTACGCATCACTCGCGTCGCGGACGCCGTAGATGTCGAGCAGCGTGTCGCCGTAGTAGATGAGCTGGTCCATCGCGATGCTCGGGAGCGCGTACTCGTCGATCGCGAAGGCCCAGGGGCCGACGAGCGTGAGCGACGAGATCGAGGCGGCGGCCGTCCCGACCGCGTCGCCGAGGACGCCGGTGCCGCCGAGGAGGACGACGCGCGAGGGGTTGAGGCGGCGCAGCTCGGATGCGGTCTCCGATGGAAGCGTGTTCGTGCCGGCCAGGAGCAACGGCCCGCCGACTATCGCCGCCGCCGGCACGCCGGCGACCGCGTCGGCGAAACCGAGGCCGCTCGCCAGGAAGACGGTCCCGCCGGCGTCGGCCGGGAAGGTCTGGGCGCTGATTGCCGCGGCGGTCGCGTAGCGGTTCGTGCCGGCCTGCCGTGTCACTTCTCCAACTGTGTAGGGGCGCAGCGCGTTTAGGACCGCGTCGCCGACCACGCCGGGGCCGCCGACGATGATGATCCGCTGCGGCCGGAGGCGCTCGAGTTCGGCGCGGACGGGCACCGGAATGCCGCCCGACGTGACGAGCAGGACCGGGCCGCCGAGTGCGGCTGCCGCGGCGCCCGCCGCGAGGGCGTCCGGAAAGCTCTTGCCGGTGGCGATGTACGCGACCGCGGCGCCGGCTGCGAAGTGCGCCCGGCTGATCTCGGCGGCGGTGGCGTACCGATCCGCGCCGGCGAAGCGCGTCACGCCGCCGGTCGTCAGTGCCTCGAGCTGACCCGCGACCGTGGTCGAGATTGCGCCCTCGCCGCCGAGGATCACGATTCGCCCCGGTCGCAGCCGGCTGAGCTCCGTTCGCGTTGCCGCCGGCAGGCCGTTGCGGGTCACGAGGAGGATAGGCGCGCGGAGGCTCGCGGCGGCCGGACCGCCCGCCAGTGAGTCGGGGAAGTTGCCGCCCGTCGCCACGAATGCCACCGGCACGCCGGCGGCGAACGTGTCGCGACTGATGGCGGCCGCCGTGGCGTATCGGTCCTGGCCCCACAGCCGGCCGACGGCGGCCTGCGCGGCGGTCGGCGTGGCGGGCACGGTCAGAGCCAGCGCGACGAGGACCGCTGACAGTACGGCCTGACTGAAGCGCAGAGGCCCCGATGGTCTCCGAAGCGGCACGACGGGTCTCCCCTGCTCGGCGTATGAACGGCTCGCAGCGTATCGACTCCTGTCAACCGGGCAACAGGACCATCGTGCTCGTGCCCGCTGGCGAGATCGGCCCGTGCGCCTGGACGCGGCGTCGTGCGCTAGGCTTTCGCGGCGAGCGACCGTCGCCGGAGTGGCGGAATGGCAGACGCAGCCGGCTTAAACCCGGCGGCCGAAAGGCGTGGGGGTTCGAATCCCTCCTCCGGCACCATCCGCCGTCAGGACGGCGCGCGGCGCCCGAAGAGCCCTCGACGCGCCGTCGGCGCGGCAGCCGGCCTCGACTGTTCGACTCCGATCACCGCCTGGGCGATGCGCCTCATGGCCACGATGGCGGGGCTTGCGGGCCGGCTCAGCGCCAGCGGCGCGCCCTCGTTCACCGCTCTGATCATCTCGATGTCGACAAACGGGATCTCGGCAGCCAGTTTCGAGCGGAGCAGGTTCTCGACGTCGCGCATCTTCAGCGGTTCCTTCGGCAGGATGTGGTTCACGACGTAATACGTCTTCGCGCGGAGCGTCGCCGTCTCGTTCAGGAAGGCCATGAGCATGCTTGTCGCCCGCAACGCGGCGAGCTCCGGGAAGAGGACGATGACGTGCGCATCCGCCTCCTCGAGCAGCCATAGGGTACGAGGGTCGAGCCGGCTGCCAAGGTCGACGACGATGAAGTCGAACGACGGTTGCACTACCTCGATGATCCGTTGGACGTGCTCCACGCCGACCTGGAAGTCGGCCTCCGGGCGGGATGGCGCGGCCAGGACCGAAATGCCCGAATGGTGCGTGGACAGGTACGAGCGCGCCAACTCGGGATCCGCGAGGGCAGCCTCGTCGAGGGCGAGACCCGCCAGGTCATAGCGCGGAGTCAGGTTGAGATGGGTGGCGACCTGGCCGAACTGGAGGACGAGGTCGATGAGCAGGACCCTGGTGGGGGGAAGGGATCCGTTGCTCGACGGCCCGGTGGCTCCACGGTCTCCACCTCCGGCCAGGAGGAGCGCGGTATTGACCGCGAGCGTGGTCGTTCCCACGCCACCCTTCCCGCTGAAGAAGGTCACGATCGCCGCGTTCGTCATCCCGGATGGGGACTCGGGTTGCACTTTGCGGAAGCGGATGAGCAATGCGAGCACCCGCTCCTCCAGCTCTTCTTCGGAGAACGTGCTGGCGATCACCTCGTCGGCGCCGGCCTCGAGGAATGCAATTCGAGTCTCGACGTCCTGTCCGGGGGCGACGAGCAGAATGGGCGTGACCCGGCCATCGATCGCAGTACGCAGCGAGGTCACCGCGCCTGAGGCTGCCAAGCCCTCGGCCACGATGAGGTCGGCCGGCATTCGGCGCACGGCCGCCATCGCATCGGCATGCGTCGGGACGGACACGGTCGCGTATCCGGCAGCCGATAGGGTGGCTTCGATCCGACCGCGTAGATCCTTGGAGCGGGCGCAGATCACGATGGGATTGGACGGCATGGGGCTCGAGATGGCGGACTTGAGTGGGGGCAGTATACGAGCGATCGGCCGATCAGCCCGCCGTGGGGCCTATCGGTCTATACTTCGGCCTGCGCCTCCACCTCTGGGGGCGTGGCCCATCGTCATCCGAGGGTCCCTTTCTGCCGCCCTGGCGAGCCACCGCTCGCGAGTGCCGCAAACCCATAGAGAGGAGCGACGCCACCGATGCGCCGTTACGAACTCATGCTCCTGCTCAGACCCGACCTGGAGGACGACAAGCTCCAGGCCTCGGTCGAGAAGGTCACCCGCGCCATCGTCAATGGCGGTGGCAGCCTCAGCAAGGTCTCCCCGTGGGGTAAGCGCCGGCTTGCCTACGACATCGGACGCCACCGCGAGGCCAGCTACTTCCTCATCCAGTTCGACATCGAGCCCGCCCAGGTTCGTGAGATCGAGCGCGGCATGCTCATCAGCGAGGAGATCATGCGTCACCTCGTCACGGTCCTCGAGGATCGCGGGACGGGTGACGAGCTCGCGCCTGCCGCGGCGGCCCGTGCCGACGACGAGGAGGACGGGGGCGGTGCCGACGACGCGGATCGCCTTCCGGCCTTCGACGCGGACGCCGGCGATGCCCGCGAGGCCGATGACGTCTCGGAGGATGACGACGCGTCCGACGACACGTCCGACGACGAGGTCGCGGAGGCCGAGAACGTCGCTGGCGAGCCGGCCGAGGTCGACGAGGTCATCGAGCCCGACCCGGAGGAGCGCCTGCCGGCCGACGCCCGCAGTGAGAGGAGCCTGACATGACCCTGAACAAGATCATGATCATCGGAAACCTCGGTGCCGATCCCGAGCTTCGCTACACCCCCGGAGGGAAGGCGGTGACCGAGCTGCGCGTCGCCGTGAACGACAACCGCAAGGGACCGGACGGCGAGTGGACCGAGGAGACGCTCTGGTTCCGGGTCAGCGTCTGGGAGCAGCAGGCCGAGCGGATGGCCGAGCAGCTTCGCAAGGGGAACAAGGTCTACGCCGAGGGGCAGCTCCGTGCCCGTGAGTACGAGGGTCGCGACGGCGAGAAGCGGACGTCGCTCGAGCTTGCCTTCGCCCGGGTCGTCAACCTCGAACGACGTCCGCGGGACGCCGATGGCGGTTCCGGCGGCGAGGGCTCGCAGGGCGACGCGCCGCCAGCCGTCCGGCAGCGCGCGGCGCAGCCGAGCTCATCAGCGCCCGGCCAGGAAATGGAC
>CAZKFP010000115.1:0-14102 GCA_964552085.1 uncultured Steroidobacteraceae bacterium | reverse complement strand
ATGCAGCCGGTCGGCGGTGTCGCGCCGTTCGACAACCGCGACTACCTGTTCGAGCCGTGGTGGCCCGGGATCCGTGCCCTGGCCTGGGTCGAGGACGGACGCCTGGCGCGCCTGAACGCCGAGGGGATGGCGGACGCGATGACGACATTCGCCGAGCTTGCCGATGAGCTTCCTGAGCAGCTGATGGAGGACGGCGTCGTGCTCGACGGCTGGCTGCTCGCTCTCGACGAGGGCGGCTGGCTTGACACCAACCTGCTGCGGAGGCGCCTCGCCGGCGATCGCCGCGCCGGGCGTCCTGCCTTCGTCGCCTCCGACCTGCTCTGGAGCGGCGGCGTCGCCTGGCACGGCCGCTCGTTTGCAATGCGTCGCGAGCGACTCGAGGCCGTCCTCCTCGACGGCGACCGGTGCGTCGTGTCGCTCGCGCTGCGCGGCGAGGGAACGCTTCTCGCCGAGGCGCTCGCGCGCTTCGGCCTCGAGGCCATCTCGGCGCGGCGCCTCGACGCCGCGTATCGGTTCGGTGCCAGGAGCGATGCGTGGCTGCGCGTGCCGGTCGTCCCGGTGCTGCCCAGCGAGCGGCCGCGGCTGGCGCTCATCCAGCGCCTCCCGCTCGAGGAGCGCACCTAGGGCAGGGTCCGCTCCAGGGTCCAGGGAAACGGCGGCCGCGTGATCAGCGGGGTTGCATCGCGCACGAACCCGTCGCGCGGGTACATGCGGAAGCTGCCGATGTCGACCACGAGCGCCGGGACTCGGACCTCGAGATCGCGGGACGGGAACGGGTTCCCGCGCACGACCGACGCGATGCGTGTCTCGCGCTCGGTTGCCTCGCCCCATGCCGAGCGCAGCACGATGGCGATGTCCCAGGTGCGGATGTCGGACGGCTGCTGCTCGACGCCGCGCGCCACCCAGCGTTCGGCCTCCTCGCGCTCGCCGATCATCGCGTGCCCGAAGGCCCGCACCGCGGGGTCGTCGTACGCGGCGGGATCGATCGACTCGCCGGCGGACCAGCGCGCCAGGAGCAGGTTGAGCTGCCAGGACGGGTCGCTGATGCCCGGCAGCTCGCCGTCACCGAGCGCCAGGTCGCGGGGCCAGTCGACGACGAACGCGGTCTGTGGCTGCGTGAGCAGCGAGAGTCGGTACGCCTCGTCGGCCATCTCCGGCTCACCGAGCGCCTCGAGGATGAGGGCGGCGTTCAGGAGCTCCGGGGCGAGGTAGCGCGCGGTCGCCATCGCGCGCCGTGCGGCCCGCTCCCCGCAGTCGGCGTCCCCGTCGTCCGCGCAGAGCAGCGCCAGGTTCGTCCAGGCCGTCGCGTCGCCGGCATTCAGCCGGACCGCCTCCTCCGCAGCGAGCCGCGCCACGTGCGGCCGGCCGGCAGCGTCCGCGGCGACGGCGAGGGCGCGCGGCCCGGCCGGGTGCCATGGGTCGATCACGAATGCGCGCTCCAGCCAGTCGCTCGACGTCGCCCAGCGCTCCTCCTCGCCCGAGTCGATTCCCGCGCGGTACGCGATCGCCCCGGCATCGGCGACGACCATCGCTCCGAGCGTCACGGCACCGATGACCGCGGTGCCGGCCCAGGCCGCGACGCGACGCGCCGGCGGCGCGGAGGCCGGCCGGACCCAGCGCACGGCACCCGCGTCGAGCAGCGCGACCGAGACGAGCGTCAGCGCCAGGAGGTTGAAGTTGGGCAGGAAGGTCAGGTCCTCGAACAGGCCCGCCACGCCGAGGCCGATGAGGGCGGCGCCGGCCGACCGGCCCGCCTGGCTGCGGCTGCGCCATGGGCCCGCAACGACGAGCAGGGTGCCGACGAGCAGGAGCGCAGCCATGAGCCCGACGATGCCCGCGTCGCCGAGCACGCCGAGCGGTAGGTTGTGCGAGTGCGGCTGGCGCACCGGGAAGCTGAAGTCGGCCGCGGCCGCCTGGCGCGCGTACGGCATGATCCCCGGCCCGACGCCGAGCAGGGGGTCGCTGCTCCACGCCTGGAGCGTGTCGCGCCAGAGCGCCCCGCGGTAGAGGAGCGAGGTGACGGCGGTCAGCCTCGGGATCGCCAGCAGGAGGGCGACGCCCGCGGCGGCCAGGACCGCCAGGCCGATGACGATCGCGCGCGGCGAGAGCCGTCGAGGTACCCCGAGCCCGGCCCTCCGCCGCCAGGCGAACGGGGCGAACCCGACGAGCAGGGCAACCCCGATCGCGAGCCACGCCGAGCGTGAGCCGGAGAGGACGGTCAGCGGGACGCCGACGGCGAGCAGTCCCGCGCGCAGCCAGCGCCTCAGGCGCGGCTCGTCGACCAGCTCGGTCAGCGCCCAGGTGGCGAGGATGATGAACGGCGGCACCGCCACCGACCCGAACGGCGTCCCCTCCCCGGGAAGCCGGAGCGGCGGTAGCCCGGGCGCGCCGACGAGCACCCACTCGATGCGGCGCGCGACGAGGACGAGGAGCGCCGGTACGGAGAGGGCGAGGACGGGCACGCCGATGACGAGCGCGACCCACGTCGGGCGCGCGCGGACCGCCACGATGGCGACCGGCAGCATCGCGGTGGTCGCGACGATGGCGGCCATGGCGCGCAGGCTCATCCCGACGTTCAGGGCTGAGACCGTTGCCAGCGCGAAGGCCGCGAGCAGGGCGAGGATGGGCAGGTCGATTCTTGTGCGCGGCAGCGTCCCACCGCGCGCCGCGAGGACCGCGAGACCGAGCACCGCGCCGATCGCGAAGAGGTGGAGCAGGAGCTGGAAGCGAGCGTCCCAGAGAGCGCTGTCCCAGCCGACGTAGCCGAAGACGGCGAGCGCCGACGCGAGCGCCACCCATTCGGCCCCGGAGCGCCGGCGCGCCCAGGCTCGCAGGGAGGCGTTCATCGCGGGTCGAGCCACTCCAGCGCGTGCTCGAGCTTCGTGCGCGGATCCGGCTCGAGGCCGGGGTGCCGCGCGAGTGCCTCGGCGAGATCGCTCAGTGCGTGCATCGCGTCGTCGTCCGCCGGGACGGCGAGCTCGAGCTCCACGACGAACAGCTCACGGTCCCCGCCGATCTGGACCGCGTCCAGGCTCAGGGTGCCGAGCCGCTCCATCCCACCCGGGCGCAGGACGGTCCGCTCGATTCGTCGCTGACGCAGGCGAAGGCGCTCCTCGAGCGCCGCGCCGCCGCGCAGCTCGTCGACGAGGGCTCGCGCGTCGCTCGCCGGCCAGCGCCCGGGATCGAGGGAGCCGGTCGCCGGTCCCTCGACCTCCGGCCGGCGGTGCAGCCAACCTCCGCTGCCCGCCTCGGCCGGTCCCTTGAGCGAAGCCCGGATGGCTCCGTCGCGCGAGCGAAGCCGGCACGCCCACAGCGCGGCGGCGAGGCGGCCGTCGGCGGTGTCGAGATAGCGATCGACCTCGTCGGCGGTCCGTGCCGGCCCCAGGGACGCCTCGCCGAGGCGCGTCATCGTGGCGAGGGCCACGAGCGGTTCGGGACCCCCCGCGCGGTACTTCGCCTCGACCTCAGTCGGCATAGCGCGCGGCGGCGTCGCGGACCGAGGCGGCGACCGCCTCGCGCAGCTCCGCCGGCTCGATCACCTCGACCGCCTCTCCCCACGACAGGACCCATGGCCGGATCTCGACCGTGCCGGCGACCGTCACGGACAGCTCGACGCGACCGTCCTCGAGCTCGGTCAGCTCCTGTGACCGATGCCACACCGCCTCGCGCACGCGGTGCGCGACCGCGGTATCGAAGCGCAGGCGGACGAGCGCCGTCGGGGTCGAGTCCGACGACCAGATGCCCCACGAGTTCGCGAGCCAGTCATCGGGGTCGAAGCTGTCCGGGATCTCGTATCGGTCCTGGGTCAGGGTCGCCGAGCGGATGCGCTCGACCTTGTACGTGCGCATCGCGTCGGCAGGCTCGTCGAAGCCGATGAGGTAGACGCTGCGCAGCGCCGCGTCCGGCTCCAGGAAATACGGGTGGATGCGGGTTCGCTTCTCCTGGCCGCTGCCGGGGTCGTAGACGAGCTCGACGACGCGCCCCTCCGCCCAGCCGCGGGCCACCGCCGAGAAGGATCGGCTGAAGGTGTCGTCCGGATCGTGCCCGCCCACGACCCGCATCGTGGCGGCCACGTGCTGCGCGATCGGCTGCGGCAGCAGGTCGGCGAGCTTCATGAACGCGCTCACGACCGTGGCGTCGTACTGGTCGCTCCAGCGCGCGATGAGGCGGGCGGACAGGAAGAGGATGATCGCCTCCGGCACCGACAGCCGCAGCGGCGGCAGGAAGAACTTGCGGTCGATCCCGTAGCGTCCGCGACCGGCCTGGAAGACGGGCACGCCGAGCTCCTCGTCGAGGGCGTTGATGTCGCGATAGACCGTCCGCGTGGTCATGCCGGTCAGCTGGGCGATCTCGCTCACGGCCACCCCGCGCTCGCCGCTGCCGCGCGAGTAGAGGATCGAGGCGACGCTCAGCAGCCGGGCGAGTCGGTCCCGCTTGCGACCGATTCGGTCATCGGCCCCGTCGTTCCAGTCGGACCACTCGTCGCGCTCGTCGGGGTCGCTCATGGCGTCGGCCCGGTGGCCATCCTCATGGTCAGCACCGGGCCATGGTAGCCGTACGGCTGGCTCAGTCGAGCAGCGGGTCGATGGCCTCGAGGACGCGGCGGCGCTCCTCCTCGTTCGCGATCACCCGCGCGGCATCGGCGAGCAGCCGCGCCTGCCGGCGCACCGCGGCGTGGCGGTGCGGCGGGAGGGAGCGGAGCATGCTGAAGGTCCGGGCCAGGTGGATCGCCAGCGCGGGCGTGGCGGCGCCGTAGTGGCGCACCTGGTCGAAGGCGAGGTCCACGAGCTCGTCGAACCCGGGAATCGGCATCTCCAGGCGAAGCGTCCCATCGGCATCGGTGAAGGCCCGTGGAGGGTCGGGGATCGCGCCGGCGGCCACGAGCACCTGGACGAGGCGGTCGATGCAGTTGATGGCCGAGGACGGATCGTTCATCGATGGCGACAGCGCCTTGATCGCAACGTCGACGAGCTGCTGGATGCCGAACGCGACATCGTTCGTCATCGATCGCTCGTCGCCGACCCCCATCGCGTCCTCGAGCACCTCGGCGAGGCGTTCGAGATCGGGCTCGTCGCCGTGCGGCTCGAAGGCGGCGCACGGAACCCGTTGCGTGACCCAGGCGCCGGGCGCCACGAGCAGCCGGAAGCGCCCGTTCGCGTCGCGCGCCTCGGCCACGAGCCGGCCGATGTCGATCAGCTGGAGGTAGCCCGATTCACCCGCGGGCAGGAGCCGTTCCGACGCCGTCAGCGCCTCGATCGGGATGGCACCGCTCGGCGGCGTGGTCACCTGGGCGCCGCCATCGGCCGGTTGCCAGGATCGGTCCTCGTCGCGCCGGCCCCACCTCGCCACGCCCTCGATCGCCTTCAGCGTGTCGTCGGCCACGCTGGCCACGATTGAGGTCACCTGGATCCGCACGCTGATGTGGTGGATGAAGTAGATGAGCATGCCCAGCGAGACCAGCGTCAGCAGGAGGGCACCGGTGACCGCGAAGGCGGGTACGAAGGCGGCCGCCGACTCGTCCTCGGAGCGGATCGACCGGAGCACGAGCAGCGCGTACGTGAACGTGGCCATGAACACGCCGAGCACGACCTGGTTCGACCGGTCGCGCATAAAGTTGCGCAGGACGCGGGGCGAGAACTGGGTGCTCGTCAGCTGCAGGGCAACGATCGTGATCGAGAACACGACGCCGGCGACGGTGATGATCGACCCTGCGATGGCCTGCAGCATGGCGCGCG
This sequence comes from uncultured Steroidobacteraceae bacterium, assembly GCA_964552085.1. Classification (GTDB taxonomy): domain Bacteria; phylum Chloroflexota; class Limnocylindria; order QHBO01; family QHBO01; genus JACDBZ01. Next base: position 8,367 of record CAZKFP010000115.1, on the reverse strand, counting down.
CCCCGTCCACCCCGGCGCTGAACACGAACGGCAGCGAAGTGGCCTGCAGGTCCGTGGCCGAGGAGAGCCAGACGAGTCCGAGCGCGGTCGCGGCGGCCACGACGGTGAAGATGGCCGGAATGAACCACAGGCTGTGGCGGACCCGGTCGGTCCACTCGGCGATCCGCATCGGTCAGCCGCCTCCCGGTGACGCCGAGGGCGTGACGCTCGGCGTCGGCGTCGGCGTCGGCGTCGGCGTCGGCGCGGGCTCGCCCGGGAGGCCGCCGATCAGTGCCCGGTTCACTGCGTCGTCGACGCCGATGAGCAGGAAGACGAGCTCGCCGCTCGACCAGGTGTAGATCGTCGTGCCCGCGGCAGTGGCGTTGTCCTCGGGCCTCATCCAGGCGAGCGTGCCCTCAACGTCGACGAGCTCCCACGGCTCCGGATCGAGGCCCGCGATACCAACGTAGCGGCCCGCGGCCGCGAGGTGCGGCTCGAGCGCTTCGGTTGCCACCGGCTCGCCGTCGACGCGCATCGCGTAGAGCGACGCGCGCGGCTGGGTGACGTAGGCGAGGACGAGGGATGCGAAGCGGTCACCGATCACGCCGTACGCGGCGCCGACGTCACCGGGTGTCAACGCGAATTCGTCGATCGGCGCGACGGTCACTGCCACGCCGGCCGCCGTCGCGGGGATGAGTCCGGCCAGCTCGTCGTCTGGCTCGTTCGTGAAGCGGGGGGTCGGCGCGGGGGTCGGCGTCGGCGTCGGGGACGGCGTCGGGGACGGCGTCTCGCTGGACGTCGGCGCGGCGCTGGACGCTGCTGGCGCTGGCGTCTCGACCGTCGGGGCGGCGCTCGAGCACGCGGCGAGCGCCACCGGGACTGCGAGTGCCAGGCGCGCCGCCCCGACCAGGCGCAGCGGAGCGAGGCGGGAGATCGTCATCGGCGTGGCGGATGATACCTCAGGCCGCCCCGCGGACCTCCCGGCTCGAATCGCTCTGGCGCCTTCGGCGTCCCGCGTCGGGATGGTGCTCGACCGACTCGGCCAGCGCCTCCAGGACATCGGCCCGGAACGTGGCGGGGTCGAGTCGCAGCTCCTCGATCGCCTCCGCCCGGCCGACGCGCCCGCCGCCGCCGCCGGACACGAGCCGGTCGTAGGCCGTCACGGCCGCGACGATGTGGCGCCCTGCGGGCCCTCGCGCCCGTGTCGCGCGGTGACCGCGTCGAGCGCCGGTGACGACGAGCGCTCGAGCGCCCGCGATGAGCCCCGAGACCGTGCCGAGCGATGGGAGCGCGCTCAGATCGGCCCCCCCGCGCTCGTCGAGGGCGTGCAGGCGCGCAGCGAGCTCGACATAGCCCTGCTCGGGGAGGGGAAGCCGCATCCGGGCAGCCACGGAGGCCGCCAGGCGTCCAACGCGGTCGGCGTGGCCACGGTTCGCGAGGCCGTCGGTGTCGAAGGAGCGCGCGATCGTGAGGAGGGCGTCGCGCATCGCCGTTTCGTCGTCGTGGTACGGCGCAGCGACGTGCGTGGCGCGCTCGACGAGGTGCTCGACGGCATGCTCGTCGTCGCCGCCGCGCAACGCGGCCGCGGCCAGCTCCTCGAGCGTTCCGCGCAGCTGGCCGACGTCGGGTGTGAGCTCATCAGCGCGCACGACTCGATCCTCGCCGGCGCGCTTGCCGTAGTAGAGGGCCGTGTCGGCGGCGGCGATCAGCCCGGGCCGATCGGTCGCGTCGTCCGGGAAGCCGGCCACGCCGACGGTGATGGTGACCGGCGTCGGCTCGTCGGCAGTGAGGCGCGCGACGGCACGGCGGATACGCTCGGCGGCGCGGGCCGCGTCGGCGCCCGAGGTGCCCGGCAGGATGAGCGCGAACTCGTCGCCGCCATAGCGGTAGACGTGATCGTCGGTGCGGGCCGCCCCGTAGATCGTCGTCGCGGCGAGATGCAGGAGCGCGTCACCGGCCGGATGGCCGTGGCGATCGTTGTATGCCTTGAAGCAGTCGAGATCCATCATCAGGACCGAGAACGAGCCCTCCGCGGCCGTGGCGGCGGCAGCCGCCTCCTCGAGGTGCAGGCCAAGGTCCCGCTGGAACGCGCCGTGGTTGCCGAGACCGGTCAGCGCATCGGTCTCCGCGCGCTGGCTCATCGCCTGGTGCGCCTCGGCATTGCGCAGCGCGATCGACGCCTGTGCGGCGAAGAGCTGGACGAGCTCGAAGTCGCCCTTGCTGAAGTGGACCTCCTCGCCGCCGACGCGAGACACGTTCAGCGCGCCGAGGACGTCGCCGCCCGCCATGAGCGGCACGACGACGACGGCCTCCGGCTCGGCGGGCGTGCCCGGGATCTGGACCGCTCGCGGGTCATTGACGGCGTCGTTGGCGAGGACCGGCTCTCCATGCTCGACCGCCCAGCCCATGAGCCCCTGGCCGAACGGGATGACGTAGCGGCCCACCTCCTCGGCGTGATGCTCGCGCGTCAGGACCGGGTACATCACTTGGCGCACGGGATCGCTGCGGAAGATCGACAGGTTGTCGTAGGCAACCACGTCCCGCATGCCGTCGGCGATCGTGGCGAGGACACCCGCCTGGTCGAGCGTCGCGAGCAGCCGCTCGTTGATCTCGAGCAGACGGCGCTGCGAGTCGGCGAGGCGGGCCAGCTCATTCGACTGCCCGACCATCCGCTCATAGCTCGTCGCGTTGGCCATCGCCTGCGCCGCGTACCCGGCGAAGATGCTCATCGTCTGCAGGTCATCGGTGCTGAAGCGGTTGAAGCCGAGCTGGCTAAGCACGATGACGCCGAGCGTGCGGCCCTCGTACAGCATCGGCACGAGGAGCATCGACTCCGGCACGTCGTCCGTGCCCTCGATCGTCTTTCCACGCTCGTCGTCGAGCGCGTCGTTGATGAGCAGCGGCTCGCCGGTTTCCGCCACCCAGCCGGTAAACCCCTCGCCGACCTGCACCCGGAGGAGCGCTTCGGCGTCGTCCGTGCTGCCCTCGAGCATCTCGTGGGTGAAGGCGATCGCGTCGCACATCCGGCGTTCCCAGTCGACCTGGTAGACGCGGATGTCGTGGTATTCGGCCAGCGTGCTGGCCTCCGCCACGATCGCCTCCGCGATGGCGCGCACGTCGGTCAGGCGGTTGAGACGCGCCGAGAGGTCCTGGATGGAACGCAGCCGGGCAGCCTGGTCCGCGAGGGAGCGGTATAGGCGGGCGTTCTGGATCGCCACGGCGGCCTGGTCGGCAAACGCCTGGACGAGGGCGATCTCCTCTTCCGGCCAGATGCGGTCGGTGTCGTCGTAAAGGCCGATGACGCCGATGGCTCCATGCTTGTCCGGCAGCGGGATGAGGCAAACCGTGCGAATCCCCTCCTCCGCGTAGGCGACTCGCATCTCGCCACCCGCGGGATCGAGGTGCGCGTCGCGCATCCACTGCGGCGCGCGCTCCCGGATGGCCGTGAGCCCGATCGCCTCGCTCGTGCGCGTGAGCATCGTGCTCCGCTCCACGAAGCGCTCGCTCAGGCCACGCGTGACGAGGGGCACGGGGTGCGGCGTCCCCTCGAACATCCAGAGACCGGCTCGATCTGCACCGAAGAGCGTGCGCGTGCGGTCGATGATGTCGTCGAGGACGCGCACCAGGTCGAGCTCTCCGACGAGCTCCTTCGTGACCGACCGCAGCGCGCGAGCGCGCTTGACCTCGCGACGTGACCGGTCGAGGAGGCGAGCGCCGGCAACGGCCGCGGCGACCGTCCCGAGCAGCGCCGGGACGAAGGGGGGTGAGACCGTCGAGAGCACGCGCCGTTCGAGGAGGATGCTGCCGACGAGATGGCCGCGAACCCGGAGCGCGAGCTCGACGTCGGCACCATGGTCGACACGCTCCTCTGTTGGGTGCGGCCGCCGGCTCGGCGGCGGCGCGGCGAAGCCGGCGTGGGCGGCGCGCGCCAGGTGATCATTCTCGATCAGGTAGACGGCCGCGCGGCTGGCGTCGAGCTCGGAGCGAAGGGCCTGCACGACCGCCCGGGCAGCGCCGGCCGCCGTTGGGGAGCTTGCGAAGCCGGAGGCGATTCGCGCGAAGATCGCCATCTCGCCCCCATCCGAGCCGTCCTCCACGAGGAGCCGCGCGACGTCGTCGCGCCGGAAGCGCCGGTCACCGCGCGCGTTGATGCGGAAGGCCGGCAGGCGGCCGGCCTCGGTCCAGGCGCGAATCGTGTTCGGGTGGACGCCGAGCAGGGTCGCCGCCTGGGCGACGCTGAGCAGGGCATCCCCCTCGTCGCGACGCATTCTCGTTCCTTCCGCGGCCTCGAGCCCATCGGTGGATGGAGCTTCTGTGAGCAACCGTGAATTGGATGTTAGAAACAGGAGGTCGCGGGCGCGAGGGTCCCGTTCGTACCCGGGTGCCGGTACTTCTGGCGCGACGGTCAGGCGAGGATGGCGCCGAGGGCGGCGCCGACCGCGCCGATCACGCCGACCGCGACGAGCATGGCCGCGACGCCGATCCCGATGACGCCCGCAGCCGCCGCCCGCCGCTGCCGTCCGCCGAGGAGCCGCATCGCGTCGTCGAGCTCGAGGTTCGTGACGAGGTAGCCCCCGTCGGGCGGGTCGAGGACGGCCCGGCCGTCGGCACCCTGCCCCGGGACGGCCAGGATGAGGAGGCGATCGGTGACGTTGATCGAGCGCGTGACCGCGCGCGCCTCGTGAAGGGGGCCGTGGCGCTCCGCCAGCCGTGCCGCCGCGGACGCGTGCGGCTCCTCGAGCTCATCCGGCCGGCCGCGCCAGACCTTCGGGATCGTGATGAGCGGTTCCGCGGCCCTTGCCGGATCGATCGTCATCGAGCCGTCGTGGTCCCACAGCTCGAAGGAGCGCGTCTCGCGCATGCGCTCGAGACTGCGCCACGCGCCGCCGGCGCGGACCTCGACGTCGCGGTGGAACGCAACGAGGCGTTCGCCGTCGCCCGCGTCGAGCGGGTCGCGGCAGCGAATGCGCCCCGCGACGCGAACCGGCCGGCCCGGCGGATCCCCCGAGAGCAGCCGGCCCACCTTCAGCTCGGGTGGACCGGCGAGGCGCCGTGCGGTCGTCGGGCGGGCGTCGACGGACCTGAGGAGGAGCCAGGAGGCGACACCGAGCATCGTGCCAGCGACGGCAACGAGCGCGAAGGTCAGGGAGAGAGACATTGCGCGCCTGAGGATAGCGAGGTCCGGCGCGCGCGCCGGCTCAGGGCCGCGGCGGCTCCGCCAGGTCCGCGAGACGGCCGCCGCTGACGCGCAGCAGCTCGTCCGGCGAGACGGGGAAGACCGCGTCGGGCAGCCCGGCGGCAGCCCACAGTCGCGGTTCGTTCATCAGCCGGCGGTCGACGAGGATGGCGACTGAGCCCGCGTGTCCGAAGGGCGGCACGCCGCCGATGGCGTAACCGGTCGCGGCTCGCGCCTCGTCACCGTCCGCGCGTCGCGCGCTCGTCGCGCCGGCCGCCGCCGCGAGCCGCTCGAGGTCGACGCGGTCCGCACCGGACACGAGGGCCAGGACCGCGGCGCCGTCGGCCATGAAGACGAGCGACTTCACGATCTGCGCGACGTCGCAGCCGACCGCCCGCGCCGCGTCGGCAGCGGTGCGCGTGCCCTCCGGAAAGCGCTCGACCTCGATCTCCAGCCCGTCGCGCCGGGCCGCCTCGACGACACGCTCGACGTTCGGGTGCATCGACCGATCATAGGGCGCGTGCTACGCTGAATGAACAATCCAGAGACGACAGGGGAGCGCGACAGCGCTGAGAGTGTGGACGCGACGTGGCGTCTCACAGACCCTCGAACCTGATCCGGGTCATGCCGGCGAAGGAAGTCGATGCAGCCCGTCGCGGCGCGCCCCCGGAGTCGATCGGCTCTCGGCGCGCCGCTCGTCGTTTCCGCCAGATGCATGGAGGACCGATGAAGGTCGTGGTGGTCGCTTCCGGCGACCTCGATGGGGGCGACGCGTCGCTGCTGGACGGAGCCGATCTCATCGTCGCCGCCGACGGTGGCGCCGCCGCGCTCGACCGCCTGGGACGGCGGGCGGGCCTCCTCGTCGGCGACCTCGACTCGGTCGATGCGGCCCTCGTCGAGCGGCTCGCCGCGTCGGGCACGCGGGTCGAACGCCAACCGGCCGACAAGGACGCATCCGACACGGAGCTCGCGCTCGAGGCGGCTGTTCGGGCCGGCGCCACCGAGATCGTGCTGCTCGGTGCCACCGGCGGGACGCGGCTCGACCACGAGCTGGCGAACCTGCTGCTGCTGGCGGAACCTGGCCTCGCCGGGCGCGACGTCCGCATCGTGCACGGGACGACCACGGTCCGCGTGGTCCGCGGCGGCGAGACGCTCGAGCTGGCGGCGACGATCGGCGACCTCGTCAGCCTCCTGCCGATCGGGGGCGATGCCGCCGGCGTCGGCACGCGCGGGCTGCGCTGGGCGCTCGAGGGCGCGACGCTCCGCATCGGCCGCTCGCGCGGGCTGAGCAACGAGGTCACCGAGACGCCCGCATCGGTCAGGCTGGAGCGCGGCACGCTCCTCGTCGTCCACACCGCATCTTCCGGAGGAGCACTCGCATGACCACCACCCAGCGTGGCGAGTGGCGGATCGTCGACATCGTCGTCGGCGCCGTCATCGCCGTCGCCTTCGGCGTCGTCTTCCTGGCCTGGAACGCCCTGTACGCGGCGACGGAGCCTGTCTTCGTCGTCCTGCCGCCGGCGCAGGCGATCCTGTACGGCGTCTGGCTCCTTCCCGGCGTTCTCGTCGCCCTCGTCGTGCGGCGCCCGGGAGCGGCGTTCTTCGGCGGCATCGTCTCCGCCGCCGTCTCCGTCCTCCTCGGCTCGCCCTACGGCGTCGACGCCCTCATCTCCGGCGCCATCCAGGGCGGGGGTGCGGAGCTCGGATTCGCGATCGGGGCCTACCGCTGGTGGAACCTGCCTTTCGCCATCCTCGCCGGCGCGTTGGCCGGCCTCGGCGCCGCGGTGCACGACATCATCGTGTACTACCCGGACTTCGCTATCGGCTACCAGCTGATCTACGCGATCGCCACGGTGACGAGCGGCGCGCTCGTCGCGGGCGTCGGCGCCTGGCTGCTGCTCCGGGCGCTCGTGGCCACCGGCGTCCTACACGAGTTCGCCGCCGGGCGCGATCAGCGCGAGGTCTGAGGGCGTCAGCGCCGACAATGCCGCCATGCGCGACGTGGCGGCATCCGCACGGGTCGAGGCCCTCGGCTGGGGCCTCCGGCATCCGGGCCGCCGCGACTGGGCGCTGCGCGGGCTCGATCTCACCGTCGAGCCCGGGGACCGGGTCCTGCTGCTCGGGCCGTCCGGGGCCGGCAAGTCGACGCTGCTGGCGGCGATCGCCGGGCTGATCGATCCGGCCGGTGGAGCGGAGATCGAAGGCTCGCTGCTCGTCGACGGCCTCGACCCACGCGAGGCCCGCGACCGCAGCGGGCTGCTCTTCCAGGATCCGGAGTCGCAGATCGTCATGGGTCGTGCCGGCGACGACGTCGCCTTCGGGCTGGAGAACCGGTGTGTCCCGACCGACGGGATCTGGCCGAGGGTCGACGCGGCGCTCGCCGCCGTCGAGTTCCCGTACGGGCGCGACCGTCCCACCCACGCCCTCTCCGGCGGGGAGCAGCAGCGCCTCGCGCTCGCCGGCACGCTCGCGCTGCGGCCGGGGCTGCTCATGCTCGACGAGCCGACGGCCAGCCTCGATCCGGCCGGCGCCGACGAGGTGCGCGAGGTGCTCGGCCGGGTGCTCGATCGGCTCGGCGCGACGCTGCTCCTCGTCGAGCATCGCGTCGACGAGGCCGTCTCGCTCGTGGACCGCGTCGTCGTCCTCGAGGCCGGTGGGGGGGTCGTCGCCGACGGCCCGCCGCGCGACGTGTTCAGCGCGCAGGGCGCGGCGCTGGCCGAGGCGGGCGTCTGGGTGCCGGACCATCCCCCCGCGCCACCGAGCCGGCGTGATCGTCCGGCCCCAGAGACCCTCATCATCGCCGAGCGTGCCGGCTTTCGGTATCCGGGCGCGGAGGCCGATGCGGTCGACGGCGTCGACCTCCAGCTGCGTTCGGCGGAGGCGCTCGCCGTCGTCGGGCCGAACGGCAGCGGCAAGTCGACGCTCGCGCTCATGCTGGCCGGCCTGCTCGTTCCCCGACGCGGGCGGGTCATCGCCGGCGAGGCGCTCTCGCCGGGTCGTGGCCACGAGCCCGTCGCCCGCTGGCCGGCGCGTGAGCTCGTGCGGCGCATCGGCACCGTCTTCCAGGACCCCGAGCACCAGTTCCTGACCTCGTCGGTTCGCGACGAGCTCCTCCTCGGACCGATGCGCGCCGGGCTCGATCGGCCCGCGGCCAGGCGCCGCGCGGACGAGCTGTTGCAGCGGCTGCGGCTGGAGCACCTCGGAGCGGCGAA